>NZ_JBWKPK010000015.1:0-44166 GCF_059418205.1 Caulobacter sp. GW821-FHT09B11
ATGAACACCCGCCTGCAGGTGGAGCATCCGGTCACCGAGCTGATCACGGGCCTGGATCTGGTCGAGCAGATGATCCGGTCGGCGGCCGGCGAGCCGCTTGCGTTCGGACAGGACGACCTGGCGATCAACGGCTGGGCGGTCGAAAGCCGGATCTACGCCGAGGATCCCTACCGCAAGTTCCTGCCCAGCATCGGGCGCCTCGTCCGCTACGCCCCTCCAGAGGAAGGCGACAAAGGCGCCTACACCGTCCGCAACGACGCCGGCGTGCGCGAGGGCGACGAGATCTCGATGTTCTACGATCCGATGATCGCCAAGCTGTGCTCGTGGGCTCCCACGCGGACCGAGGCGGTCAAGGGCATGGCCCGGGCGCTGGAGGACTTCCACATCGAGGGCCCCAGCCACAACGTGCCGTTCCTGGCCGCGGTGATGGACCAGGAGCGCTTCATCTCCGGCCAGCTGGCCACCAGCTACATCAAGGACGAGTTCCCGGACGGCTTCGCGGGGACGCAGCCGACGCCGGTCCAGTTGGACATCCTGGCCGCCGCGGGCTGCGCCCTGCAGCGGGTGCTGGCCCGGCGGCTGGGCTCCAGGCGCACCGACTGGACGGTGGTGGTCGGCCACGCCAAGCGCCGCGTGCGGTTCGAGGCCGAGAGCGACCAGGGCCTGACCGTCACCCTGCTCGACGAAGGCCGCAGCCTCGTCCTGACCGACATCGCCTGGCGGCCGGGCCTTGCGGCCTTCCGGGCCGTGCTCGACGGCCAGGCCTTCACCGCCGAGGTCGCCCCGGCCGCCGAGGGCTTCACCATCCGCCATCGCGCCGCCAAGGCCCGGGTGCTGGTGCTGACCGCCCGCAGCGCCGAGCTGCATGAGAAGCTGCCGGCCAAGGCCCCGGCCGACACCTCCAAGCTGGTGCTGTCGCCGATGCCGGGGCTGGTGGTCTCGATGGACGTCGAGATCGGCCAGCAGGTCCGCGAGGGCGAGATCGTCTGCGTGCTCGAGGCCATGAAGATGCAGAACATCCTGCGCGCCGAGCGCGACGCCGTCGTCAAAGCCGTCAACGCCAAGGCCGGCGATCCCGTCGCCGCCGACCAAGTGCTGGTGGAGTTTCAATGAACCTCCATGACCTCTCCATCCCCGGCCCGCGGACAAAGGCGGCCATCGCCCTGGTCGAGCGTCGCCGCCGCGCCCAGACGAGCCTTCGCAAGGGAGTTCCGATGCCTGCTGCTCACACCGCCGTCGCCACAAACCCCATCGGGCCGGCCCCGCGCCTTTCGCTGCGCGCCTCGGAGATCCCGATCGGCGTCGTCGCCGAGCAGCTGGGCCTGACCCTGCGCGCCATCCGCCACTACGAGGAGATGGGCCTGATCGCCTGCGGCCGCGGCCCCAAGAACGTCCGCACCCTGGGCCAGGCGGCCCGGACGCGGCTGTCGGCCATCGCCGACCTCAAGGCCCTGGGCCTGCCGATCTCCGAGATCGCCGAGCTGCTGGGCGAGGACGGGGCGTGCCCGGATCGGCTGAAGGCGCGGCTGCGGGCGCAGCTGGAGGCGCTGGATGCGCGGCGGACGGCGATCGCGGGGTATCTTTCCGGTCTCTGATACCTCTCCCCTTGCGGGAGAGGGTGGCCCGCGAAGCGGGTCGGGTGAGGGGTCGATAGCCCTCTCCGCTGCGATAACGGAACGACCGGGTGCGGCGTCGGATTTTTGAGAGACCCCTCATCCGACGCCTTCGGCGCCACCTTCTCCCACAAGGGGAGAAGGACCGTAATCACCCCCGCACCAGCTCCCGCATCGCCTTGTCGAGCCCGTCGATGGTCAGCGGGAACATGCGCTCGTTCATCAGCTGCTTCATGACGCCGATCGACTGGGTGTAGTCCCAGTGGCGCTCGGGGGTGGGATTGAGCCAGATGCAGCTCTGGTAGATGTCGGTGACCCGGCTCATCCAGATGGCGCCGGGCTCCTCGTTCCAGTGCTCGACGCTGCCGCCCGGATAGGTGATCTCGTAGGGGCTCATGGTGGCGTCGCCGACGAAGATCACCTTGTAGTCGGCCGGGAACTTGTGGAGCACCTCCCAGGTCGGGACCTTCTCGGTGTGCCGGCGCTTGTTGTCCTTCCACACGCCTTCGTAGAGGCAGTTGTGGAAGTAGTAGAACTCCAGGTTCTTGAACTCGGTCTTGGCGGCGCTGAACAGCTCCTCGCAGAGCTTGATGTGGCCGTCCATCGAGCCGCCGATGTCGAAGAAGATCAGCACCTTGATGGCGTTGCGGCGCTCGGGGCGCAGCTGGATGTCGAGATAGCCCTTCTCGGCCGTGCCGCGGATGGTGCCGGGCAGGTCCAGCTCCTCGGCCGCGCCCGTCCGGGCGAACTTGCGCAGACGGCGTAGCGCCACCTTGATGTTGCGGGTGCCCAGTTCGACACTGTCGTCGAGGTTCTTGTACTCGCGCTTGTCCCAGACCTTCACCGCCCGCCCGTGGCGGCCCTTGTCCTGGCCGATGCGCACGCCTTCGGGATTGTAGCCGTTGTTGCCGAACGGCGAGGTGCCGCCCGAGCCGATCCACTTGTTGCCGCCCTGGTGGCGCTCCTTCTGCTCGGCCAGGCGCTCGCGCAGGGTCTCCATCAGCTTCTCGAAGCCGCCCAGGGCCTCGATCTGGGCCTTCTCCTCGTCGGTGAGGAACTTCTCGGTCAGGGCCTTCAGCCACTCTTCCGGAATGTCGGCCGTGATCCCCTCGCCCGTCGTCTCCAGCCCCTTGAAGACGTGGCCGAACACCCGGTCGAACTTGTCGAGGTTCTTCTCGTCCTTCACCAGGCTGGCGCGCGACAGGTAGTAGAAGTCGTCGATCGAGCGGTCGATGACGCCCTTGTCCAGGGCCTCCATCAGCAGGAGGTATTCGCGCAAGCTGACCGGCACCTTGGCCTGGCGCAGCTCGGAGAAGAAGCGAAGGAACATCGGCCGGGTCTCAGGGAGTCTCTGGGGAGGTCTCGAACGTCTGTTCGGCAGAATGGGCCGATCCCTCGATGGACGCAACGGGCGAGGCCGAGCGTGGCCCTCGTCCTTCGACAGGCTCAGGATGAGGACCAATTCAGGCTCGGCGGTTCAGTAGAAACCTCACCCTGAGCTTGTCGAAGGGCGAGGTTTCGCCTGGGTTCAACGACCTCCGGGGACCGAAGTTATCCACTCTTTCCTTGAGCCGGCGGCCCGCCGGGCGTAACTGGCGCCCGTGTCCGATCCCGCCTCAGATCCGCGCCCGGCGCCCTCCCTCGAAACCGAAGCGCCCGATCCGTCCCCCTGGACCACCCGCCTCGTCTCCCTGGCCGTGGCCAGCGCGCTGCTGATGGAGTTCATCGACTCCACGGCCCTGTCGACCGCCCTGCCCCGCCTGGCCCAGGCCTTCTCGGCCGACCCGATCCACCTGAAGCTGGCGCTCACCTCCTACATTCTCGCCCTGGCGGTGTTCACCCCGGCCAGCGGCTGGGCGGCCCAGCGCTATGGCGCGCGGCGGGTGTTCCTGCTGGCCATGCTGGTGTTCCTCGGCGGCTCGGCGCTGTGCGGTCTGTCGCAGAGCCTGGCCCAGCTGGTCGGGGCGCGGGTGATCCAAGGGATCGGCGGGGCGATGATGACGCCGGTGGCGCGGCTGATCGTCGTCAGCTCCACGCCCAAGGACAAGCTGATCAGCGCCATGGGCTGGTTCACCATGCCGGCCATGATCGGGCCGCTGATCGGACCGCCGATCGCCGGCTTCGTGCTGTCGATCGCCGACTGGCCGTGGATCTTCTACCTGAACCTGCCGATCGGCCTGGTCGGGGCGATCGCCGTGCGCCGCTTCGTGCCCAAGGGCGCGCCCGACCGCGAAGCCGGCCGCTTCGACACCCCCGGCTTCATCATGAGCGCCATCGCGCTGTCGGGCCTGATCGGCCTGGCGGAGACGGCGGGCCTGCCGCTGCTGCCGCCGCCTTTGCAGCTGGCCCTGCTGGCGGTGTCGCTGGGCGCGGGCTGGCTCTATCTGCGGCGCTGCAAGGTGGTGAGCCGGCCGATCCTGGACCTGACCCTGCTGCGCTTTCCGACCTATCGGGCCAGCCTGCTGGGCGGCACCTTCGTGCGGCTGGGGATCGGGGCGAGCCCGTTCCTGATGCCGCTGCTGCTGCAGGTGGCGCTGGGCTGGAGCCCGCTGAAGGCCAGCGCCGTGACCATCGCCACCGGGGCCGGCGTGCTGGTCGCCCGACCATTCGCCAGCGCGCTACTGAAGCGCTACGGCTTCCGCTCGGCCCTGGCGGTGTTCGTCGTGGCCACGGCGATCATGACGGCCGTCCCGGGCCTCTTCACCGCCTCGACGCCGATGGGACTGATGATCGCCCTGCTGCTGGTCGGCGGCTTCGCGCGGTCCAGCCAGTTCATCGCCGCCAACACCATCGCCTATGCCGACGTGCCGCAGCCGCGCGTGGCGGCGGCCTCGACCCTGGCGGCGGTCAGCCAGCAGGTCGGCCTGGCCCTGGGGGTCAGCTTCGGTGGTCTGATGCTGCACATGGCCCGCGACGTCGGCGCCGGCGGCCTGACGCCCGCCAGCTTCACCCTGCCGTTCGCGGCGATCGGGCTGGTGACCCTGCTGGCGTTGCCGGTCTATCTGCGGCTGGACAAGGACGCCGGGGCGAGCCTGAGCGGGCGGTAGCCGCTGCGCGGCCCCCTCCGGCCCTCTGGGCCACCTCCCCCAGAGGGGGAGGATTTGCGCTGAATAGATGCTCCCCCTCTGGGGGAGCTGTCGCGGAGCGACTGAGGGGGTCGCCCCGCTTGGGCGATCAGGGGCGAGCCGCCGAAATCCGCGCGCGGGCGATCTCGTCGGCGACCAGGTTGGCGGGACGCCCCTCGGCCTTCGACTGGTCGAGCACCTCGGCCAGGGTCAGGGCCAGGCGGTCGAGCTTGGTCGCCACCCAGGCCGGGTCGAAGGCGCCGCCGGCTTCCAGGGCGCGGATCTCGGCGGCGACGTTGATGATGCCGCCGCCGTTGATGACGTAGTCCGGGGCGTAGAGGATGCCGCGGTCGAACACGGTCTGGCCGATCAGGGCGTCGGCCAGCTGGTTGTTGGCGCCGCCGGCGATGACCTTGACCTTCAGGCGCGGGAGGGTCGTCGCCGAGATGGCCCCGCCCAGGGCGCACGGCGCGAACACGTCGGCCTCGACGTCGAAGATGGCGTCGGTCGAGACGATCTCCGCGCCCGTCTTGGCGGCCACCTCATTGAGGGCGACCTGGTTGACGTCGGCGATGATCAGCTGCGCGCCGGCGGCGTGCAGCTTTTCGGCCAGGTAGGCGCCGACATGGCCGACGCCCTGGATGGCGACCTTGACGCCCTTGAGATCGCGGCCCAGGGCGCGCTCGACGCACAGGCGCACGCCGCGGAACACGCCCTCGGCGGTGACCGGCGAGGGATCGCCCGAGGCGGCCGCGTGGCCTTCCAGGCCGGCGACGTAGCGGGTGGTCCTACGGGTGCTTTCCAGGTCGGCCGGCGAGACGCCGACGTCCTCGGCCGTCCAGTAGCTGCCGCCCAGGCTGTCGACCGCGCGACCGAAGGCCTCGAACAGTTCCGGCGTCTTCTGGCTGCGGCTGTCGCCGATGATCACGGCCTTGCCGCCGCCGAAGTCGAGGTCGGCCATGGCGTTCTTGTAGGACATGCCGCGCGACAAGCGCAGGGCGTCGGTCAGGGCCGCTTCGCTGCTGGCGTAGTCCCACATCCGGCAGCCGCCGGCGGCCGGGCCGCGCGCGGTCGAGTGGACGGCGATGATCGACTTGAGGCCCGTCTTCTCGTCGTAGAACGAATGGACGCCTTCGTGTCCCTCGAAATCGGGGAGATCGAACAAGGTCATGCCGTGCCTCAGCCTGAAAACAGTGCGCCGGGATGTACGCCCCAACGACCGTCGCCGCAAGGATCACTTCATCGGCCTTTTGTCACATAGACCGATGATCGTTCTTTTCGCACTGCAATACGCCGGACGTTCGACTAGCGTCCGGCCGGAACGCCCTGAACTTTGACGACATTCGGCGCGGTCGGCGCGCCCGGGATCGGCGGCGCGCCCGACGGCAGGTCGGCCTGGGGATCCTTGAGGAACGCAGCAGCGTCGCGCCAGACGACTTCGGCCTGCTTGTCGACCAGAAGAAGATGGTAGCCGTTGGCGTAGAACGCCGAACGATCGTCGGGCTTCAGGCGGCGGGCGGCCTGCTGCGTCGGCTCGTCGGGGATGATCTCGTCGTTGGCGCCGTAGAAATAGGCCACGGGGACCTTCACCTTGCCCAGCGACGCCCAGCCCCGCTCCATCAGCCCGACCAGACCGTAGAGGGTGTCGGACCGCGCGCCCCAGATCATCAGCGGGTCGCGGCCCATACGGCGCAGCTCGTCGATGTTGTCGGTGGGGCGAACCTTCTGGACCAGCCACTCCGGCGGCTTGACCACCCAGCCGCGGGCGGTGTGGGCGGTGATCCACAGGCTGGTCTTGTAGGGCAGAGGCTGGTTCGACCAGCCCCAGACGGCGGGGGCGAACAGCAGGAGGGAGTCCGCGGCCGGCGGGTTGTCTGTGGCCATGGCGGCGATGGCCAGCCCCCCGCCCATGCTGACCCCGGCCAGCGAGACCTTGGCCTCGGGATGGGCCTCGCGCACCAGGGCCACCAGGGTGCGGACGTCCTCGATCATCAGGTCGCTCGAGGCCCAGACGCCCCGGCCGGGCGAGCGGCCGAAACCGCGCAGGTCCAGCGCGTAGGTGGCGATGCCCTGCTGGGCCCACCACGGCGCGGCCAGGTGATAGGCGTTGGAATAGTCGTTCATGCCGTGCAGGCCGACGACCACGTGGGTCGGCGCGCCGCCCTCAGGCAGCCAGCGCTTGATGCCCAGCTTGGCGCCGTCGAAGCTGACCAGCCAGTCGTCTTCCAGGCGGGCGCCGCGCAGGCCCAGCGGGGCCAGGTCCGGGCGCTGGGTGATGGGGGCGCAGGCGGCGGCGAGGCCGGCGGCCCCGACGGTGAGGAGGAGGCTCCGGCGGTTCATGCGGCCAACATGCCCGCGACACGGCGGCGAAGATAGGGCGTCACCTCGTCCTCGAACCAGGGATTGCGCTTGAGCCAGGCGGTGTTGCGCCACGACGGGTGCGGCAGGGGCAGAACGCCGTACCCGACATATTCGCTCCAGGCGGCGACCGTCTCGGTCATGCTGGGCTTCATGGCCTCGCCCAGCGCCCAGGCCTGGGCGTAGCTTCCCACCAGCAGGGTCAGTTCGACCTTGGGCAGCAGGTCCAGCAGGTCCTTGCGCCAGAGCTCGGCGCAGCGCGGTGGCGGCGGATAGTCGCCGCCCTTCGGGTTCGTGCCCGGAAAGCAGAAGGCCATGGCCGCGACGCCGATCTCGGGCCGGCCGTAGAAGGTGTCGCGGTCGATCCCCATCCAGTCGCGCAGGCGGTTTCCGGACGGGTCGTTGAACGGCAGGCCGGTCTCGTGCACCAGCCGGCCCGGCGCCTGGCCGCAGATCAGCAGGCGCGTCCCCTCGCCCACCCGCACGACGGGTCGGGGCTCGGGCAGCTCGCCGGCGCAGGCCCGGCAGGCGCGGATCTCGGAAAGCAGGGCGTCGAGCGACATGGCTCCGCAGTTAGGCGGCCGCCGGTCCCGCGCCAAGGGCGTGCGGCCTTACGACCTGCCCACCGGAAACTGGAAGGGCACGGCGATGAGCTTGCCGGGCGCGTCGAGAGCAAGGGCCGTATCGAGCCGCAAGACGAGGGCGAGCGGGCCCGAGGCCGGGTTGTTGCTCGCGTCGCAGGTGACCTCGAAAGCCTCCTGAGCCGTCGCCCCGAACAGCGAACCATGCTTCCAGAGCTGGGTCAGAAAATTCGTCGCCTGGGCCTTCGCATCGACCATCATCGCGTCCGATAGCGGCTGGGTCGCCGTCCAATGCAACATGACCTTAAAGTTGGCCTCGATCGCCCGGAGGACGCGCAGGCGATCCTGCGGGCCGGCCGCCAAAGAGAGCGCCTCCTCGTCGGTGAAGAGGTCGGGTGGCGACGGGTTGGACATGACGGCTGGCTCTCCCCGCGCTTGCCGCTCAATCTCCGCTGGCAAGCGCGGCTTGGCAAGCGATCAGGCCGCGGTCGGGGCCGCGAACATGGCCAGCAGGCCCTCTTCCCTGGCGATCAGCTCGGCGAACGAGGGGCGCGCCAGTATGGCGTCGGTATAGGCCTTGGTGCGCGGCCAGCGCGACAGGTCCAGCGCCAGGTGGCGCAGGTTGGCGAAGGGGCTGGCCACGGCGATGTCGGCCAGGGTCAGGCGGCCCTCCAGCAGGAAGCCGCCGGCGTCGGGCACGATGGTCTCCAGATAGTCGAGCACCGGCGGCAGCTCTTCGGCCTGCGCCTTGGCGGCGATGGCCTCGTCGCCGGGCTTGCGCATGAAGCGCGGGGCGACGATGCGGTTGAAGAAGATCTTGCCGCCGGCCGCCACCAGGATGGTGTCGGCGTATTCCTCGTACCAGACCGCCCGGGCGCGAGCGCGCGGCTCGGCCGGGATCAGGTTCGGCTCGGGATGCAGGGCCTCGAGATAGGTGATGATCGCGGTGGAGTCCGAGATGCGGAAGTCGCCGTCCTGGAAGGCCGGGATCTTCTTGAACGGGCTGCACTCGGCGAAGTCGGGGTCGAGGGTCCCGGGCGGCGACACCCGGTTCTCGAGCACGAGACCCTTCTCGGCCCCGAAGGCCAGGGTCTTGCGCACAAAGGGGGAAAGCGACGAGCCGAAGACGATCATGACGAGCCTCCCGATGTATTTGAGAAGCTCATAGGTTCATCGATTCAGTTTCATTTCAAGACCCACCCACCGACGACTTCGGGGCGGGTCCTGAAGCGGCTCAGGCCTCGGTGTCGTCGGCCCCGTCATCGGCCACATCCGGGAAGCTGGTCGGGTCGCCTTCCAGCGGCAGGCGCAGGCGGTACACGCCCCGGAACTTCTCGGGATTGGCCGGCTTGTTGTGGCGCAGGATGACGATCTTGCCCTGCTTGGCCAGCTCGACGGCGTCGGTGCGGACGTGGCCGAGCAGCCGCTGCCAGCGCTCGGGCTGCAGGGTCTTGGCCACCGACATCGGGTCGATGGACTTGCCGGCCGGCAGATCGGCCAGCTGCGAAAGGATGGTGTCTTGGATCGGGGTGGTCATTTGCTCGGCTCTAGCACCGACCAGTTTCCGTGGCGATAAAGGAAAATCGTCGTCGAGAAGACCTCGGGCTCGCTCTCGCTGACCTTCACGAACCGCCTGACGAGCGAAAGCCTCGCCGGATCACTCGCGTCGGCCAGCAACAGCATGTTGCGCTGGAGGAAGACGACGGCCGCCTCGTCCTTGATCTGTATGCCCTGCTCGGCCCAGCGCTCGGGCATCGACACGAGGTTCAGCGCAAGACTTGCATCATCGGTGACGAGCCAGATTCCGGGCTCGAAAAGTTCGATCCTGAACGGACCGATCTTCTCGCTGGTGTTCCTGCGCGCCGCCGCCCAGGCGTCGGCGATCCCGACGTCGGCCTTCTTCAGTTCCTCCTGAGTGGCCAGCCGGAAGCTCTCGCCTTCGTCGATGGCCAAGATCTCGATGAAGTCGCCCACCAGAGGCCTTGCGACCAGTTCGCCGGCCTTCGCCGTTTCTAGGTAGTCCTGCGGTCGGATCAGGACCACCAGCTTCTTGGGTTCAAGCACGGCGCGCTCCCCCCCTGAAGCGACGACCCGCGTCCACTGGCCAATGATCGCCTCCAGATCCTCGGGCGCTTTGCGATAGCGCTCATAGGCGTTGCCCAGGAACAACGACAGACTCTCCTGGCCCTTCGCCTTGGCTTGGCGGACCTTGAGGCTGTCCTCGCCGACCAGGTCGATGCGCAGGGTTGGGTCGAGCTTGAGCAGCGCCGCTCGCATCTCCAGCTGGAATTCCGACATCGGCATGATCATCGGCGCGTCCTGCGCCGACGCGCCGCTCGCCAAGGACGCGGCCAGGGCGAAGGCCGCCAGGGCTGAAGCGATCGTTCTACCCCACATGCGCATTCCAAGCCCCGCAAGTTCCGGGCGAACCTGCCTCAGTTCGACGGCCGCGGCCAGACGCCCGCTTGCTTCGGCGTGCGCCGGGGTCTTAGCTGAACAGCAAAACAACGAGAAAGTACGGGAGCGCAGGGCATGGACGGCGGCAACGAGATCGTCAGCGGACCGAAGCTGGTCGAGGACGGCGACTGGGCCGGATGGCGCACCTGGACGGGCCAGGATCCCTTCGAGGACGCGGCCGGGCCGTTCTATTTCCGCGAGGAGGACGGCAAGGTGCGCTGCGCCTTCCGGGCCGAGCCGCGCCACATGAACGGCGGCGGCTTCATGCATGGCGGCTGCATGCTGACCTTCGCCGACTTCTCGCTGTTCGCCATCGCCTGGCGCGAGCTGGAGAACGCCAAGGCCGTGACCGTGTCGCTGAACGGCGACTTCGTCGGCCCGGCCAAGCCCGGCGACCTGATCGAGGCGACCGGCGAGGTGATCCGCGCCGGCGGCTCGATGATCTTCGTGCGCGGCCTGCTTTCCACCGGCGGCCAGCCGATGCTGTCCTTCTCCGGCGTGATCAAGAAGATCTGGGCGATGGGCGGCGCCTAGCCGCCCGTCGAACCCGTCCCCTCGGCCAACCGCTTGGCCTGGGCGATCCAGGCGTCGCGCTCGGCGCGGCCCTTGAGGCTGAGCAGCTTGTCGAAGCTGTCGAGTTCGTCGGCGCTCCAGTCGGCGATCTGGCGGAAGCGGGTGACGCCCAGCTCGGCCAGCGAGGCGGCCAGCTTGGGACCGATGCCGACCAGCAGGGTCAGGTCGTCGGCGATATCCTTGGGAGCGATGTCGTTGGCGGCGGTCTTGGCGGCCTCGACAGCCGGAGCGACGACCTCCTCGACGACGGCCTCGACCGGTTCGGCGACCAGTTCGGCGACGGGAGTGACCGGCTCGGGCGCGGCCTCGACGACGGCTTCGATCACCTCGACCGAGGCCTCGGCGAGCGCCAGGGGGACCTCGGCGGCGGTCTCGACGATTTCCGCGGTGGCGGCGGCGACCGTCTCGACGATCGGCTCGGCCTCGGCGACGGCGGCCTCGACCACCTCGGCGGGCGTGGCGATCAGGGCCGGGGCCGGCTCGTCGAGCACGCCGCGCGACACCGGCTCGGGCGCCAGGGCGATCAGGGCCTCGATATTGACGGCTTCACGCCATCGGTTGGACCACCACCACCAGGTCGCGCCGGCGACGGCGGCGCCGCCGAACACCGCCCACAGGGGCGATGCGGCCCCGATGAAGAGGTTGGGCGCCGACGGCGTTTCGGGACTCTCGGAAGACAGGGGCAGGAAGGACGAGGAGACCATGGCCGTTCACTCCGTCGATCGCGATTGTGCGGCGCAGCATAACACAGAACGCCGGTTCGCAAGCGCAAAAATGCTGACCTTAAGTAACCTTCAGAACAAAGCCGAACAGGCCAGGCCCGCCAGCGTCATCACCCCCACCAGGGCCAGGATCGGCAGCCGCAGGGCGAAGGTCAGGCCGCAGGCCAGGACCGTCAGGCCCAGCGCGACGGGATCGAGGCTGAAGAGATCGGGCAGCGTCGTCCGGAACGGCCCCCAGGCGGCCTCGTTCCCGCTGCGAAACAGCAGGTGAACGGCGAACCACAGGGCCAGGCTGGCGATCACCCCGACCACCGCCGCCCCCACCCACGACAGGGCCGACGCGGCGCGAGCGTGGGTGCGCAGGCGCTCGACGAAGGGTCCGCCGGCGAAGATCCACAGGAACGACGGGGCGAAGGTCGCCCAGGCCGCCATCAGCCCGCCGGCGATCGCCGCCGGCCAGGCCAGGGCCGGGTCGGCGTCGCGCCAGGCGGCCACGAAGCCGACGAAGACGAAGGTCAGCACCAGCGGTCCCGGCGTGGTCTCGGCCAGGCCCAGGCCGTCGAGCATCTGGTTGGGCGTCAGCCAGTTCAGCTCGCCCGCCACCTGACCGACATAGGCCAGGGCCGCATAGGCCCCGCCGAAGCTGACCACCGCCAGGCCGCTGAACACCGCCCCGATCTGGGCCAGGGCCGAGCGCGGGGCCAGGGCGAAGGCCAGGGCCACCGGGGCCAGCCAGACGGCGAGGCAGGTCAGGGCCGCCCTGCCCGCCCCCTTCAGCGGCGCAGGTTCGGCCAAGGCGTCGGAAGCGGCGGCGCGGGCGCCGAAGAACCAGCCCGCCAGGCCGGCGACCAGGATCACCAGCGGGAACGGCGCGATCGTGAAGCTCAGCGCCAGGAAGGCCAGGACGGCGGCGATCTTGCCCGCCCGCCCCCGCGCCGCTCGCCCGGCCATCCGGATCAGGGCCTGCAGCACCAGGGCGACCACCGCTGCCTTCAGCCCCAGCAGGGCCGGCGCGGCCCACGTCGCCTGGCCATGGACGACATAGAGCGCCGACAGGGCCAGCATCGCCGCCAGCCCCGGCAGCACGAACAGCAGCCCCGCCGCCAGGCCGCCGCGCACGCCGTGCAGCCGCCAGCCCAGCCAGGTCGCCAGCTGTTGGGCCTCGGGACCCGGCAGCAGCATGCAGAAGCTCAAGGCATGGGCGAAGCGGTCCTCGTCGACCCAGGCGCGCTTCTCGACCACCTCGCGGTGCAGCAGGGCGATCTGCCCGGCCGGCCCGCCAAAGCCCAGGCAGCCGACCTTCAGCCAGACGGCGCAGGCCTGACGGAGACTGGGGGCCTGGCTCACGCGGTCAGGCGCGCCAGACGCGGGCGGCCGCGCCCGCATCGCCCAGGCGCTGCGCAAGGAAGGTCGTGATCTCGCGGACCTGCGGCTCGATCGCCGCCGGGGCGCCGACCAGCACCATGGCGCTGCCGTTCATCTTCATCGGGTCTCTCAGAGGCCGCAGGCGAAGCTCGGCGACTAGCGCGTCGTCCGTGACGTTTTCTAGCGCGCGGATGAAGGCGTCGAAGGTCTCCAGGTCCTTCAGCGGGGTCCAGATCGCCAGCACGGCGGCCGGATCGACCTTGCGCACGGCCCGCACCGTGGCCACGCACTGGGCGTAGTCGTCGGGACGCTCGAACGGCGGATCGATCAGCACGAAGGTGCGTCCGCCGCGCCCGGCGCGGGCCTCGGCGGTGGCGTAGCCGTCGGCCTGCAGGGCCTGGGCGAAGGCGTAGGGGCCCAGCACCTTGCGCAGCTGGTCGAAGTCGTCGTCGCGCAGCTCGCAGGCGGCGTAGCGGTCGCCCCGGCGCAGGGCGCGGGCGATCAGCAGCGGCGAGCCCGGATAGAGCGGCGCCTCGGCGTCGCCGACGTTCAACTCCTCGACCGCCTTCAGCAGCGGGGCGAACGGCGCAGGCGCGTCGCCCTCGGCCAGCAGGCGGCCGATGCCGGCGGCCGCCTCCTTGGATTTCTGGGCCATGTCGCCGCGCAGGTCGTAGGCCCCGGCGCCGGCGTGGGTGTCGATCACCGCCAGCGGCGACTCGTCGGCGGTCAGGCCCGCGAGCAGGGCCAGCAGGATCGCGTGCTTCTGCAGGTCGGCGAAATTGCCGGCGTGGAAGGCGTGGCGGTAGTTCATCGAAGCTCCCCGGAACGGACGAACGCTCTACCACGTTGGCCGAGATTGGGTTGGGAGCGAACGCATGACCCGGCATTTTTCCGTCTTCGGCGCGCGGTGAGCGCCATGGCCCGCGACACCGCCGAGACGCCCGCCGCCGAAAAGACCCTGCTGGCCTATGTCAACGACCAGGAGCAGGGCCTGACCCGCCTGGGCAAGCCGGGCGCCTTCCACTACGCCGACGCCGACGGGCGGACGGTGAAGGACGAGGCCACGCTGGAGCGCATCCGCGCCCTGGTCATTCCGCCGGCCTGGACCGGCGTGTGGATCTGCCCCGATCCCAACGGCCACATCCAGGCGATCGGCCGCGACCAGAAGGGCCGCAAGCAGTATCGTTATCACCCCGACTGGCGGGCCGACCGCGACGCCCGCAAGTATGAGCGCATGGCCGCCTTCGGCCGCGCCCTGCCCCGCTTGAGAAAGCGCGTCGACGCCGACCTCGCCCGCCGCGGCCTGCCGCGCGAGAAGGTGCTGGCCGCCGTGGTGCGCCTGCTGGAGCTGACCCTGATCCGCGTGGGCAACGACGAATACGCCAAGGCCAACAAGAGCTTCGGCCTCACCACCATGCAGAAGCGCCACCTGAAGCTGGCCGGCGGCGGGGCGGTGTTCGAGTTCAAGGGCAAGAGCGGCAAGGTGCATCACACGGGTTTCCGCGACCGGCGCCTGGCCCGCATCGTCGGCGCCTGCCAGGAACTACGCGGCCAGCGCCTGTTCCAGTATCTCGACGAAGACGGCCAGCGCCGCGCGATCGAGAGCCACGACGTCAACGACTACATCCGCGCCGTGGCCGGCGAGGACTTCTCGGCCAAGGACTTCCGCACCTGGTACGGCTCGCTGGCGGCGCTGGAGGCGCTGAGCCTGCAACCCGTCCCGGCGACGAAGACCGAGGCGAAGAAGGCGCTGAACCTCTGCATCAAGGCCGTGGCCGGCCTGCTGGGCAACACCCCGGCCGTCTGCCGCGCGGCTTACATCCATCCGAGGGTGCTGGAAGCCTTCGAGACCAGCGCCCTGCCCAAGCGGCGGGCCAGTTCGGCGCGGGCGCGGGAACTGGCGCTGCTGAGGCTGGTGGCCGATTGAGGCTCAGTCGCGACGGCTCTTCCACCATTGCGGCAGACCACCGATGGAGACTCCGGCCAACTTGTCGCCGGCCAGCAGGAACTCCACCTTCAACTCCTCGCGCTTGCCGCCCTCGCCCGTACAAGCCACGCGCGACATGACCGCGCTCAGCCGCGCCGGAAAATCCTCCAAGGGCGGCAAGACCTCTTCCCGCGAGACCTTGAGAAGCGCGCAACCGCCGAACTGCGCCTTCGCGTCCGGCAAGGCGAGAGGGGCCCCGGCGTCGGGCGCGAACATCAGAACCAGCTCCGGCGCCACGCCGACATAGGCAGCCTCGTCACCGGTTCGCACCGCCTCGAAGAACTGTCGGACCGATTTCTGCCCGGCCGACTGGGCTGCAAACGCCTGCGCCTCTGACGCGGCGCACAGAACCGCCAGGGCGAGAAACACCGTCCGCGCCTTCATCCCCGATCACTCCCGCGGTGCGCCGCCAGGGCCTTCTCCAGTTCGCCGATCATGATCGTCTTCAGCCCCTCGGGCGAAACGATCTCGACCGCGTCGCCCCAGGTGAAGAGGTGCCAGGCCAGTTCCAGCATGCCGCTGGCCCGGAAGCTGACGGTCACCACGCCATCGTCGCCCTGCTCCACCACCTGGTTGGAGTGGAAGCGCCAGCGCATGGCGTCTTCCGCCCGTTCGGGCTTGATCCGCAGGACCACGTCCTCGATGTCGCCGTGATAGATGCCGAAGCTCTCGTCGGCGAAGGCCTGCAGCGAGAAGTCGGCCGGCGGCGAGGCCGGCTTGTCCAGCGCCTGGACGTCGCTCATCCGATCCAGCCGGAAGGTGCGCGGCCGGGGGCTGCTTCCCTCCAGCGAGACCAGGTAGTTGCTGCGGCCGAACAGGATGCCCAGCGGCGTCACCGTGCGCGTGCGCCCCGGCTGGCTGCCGCCGTCATAGCGGAACGACAGGGCCGTCAGCCCCTTCACCGCCGAGCGGATCTGCGCCAGCACGTTCTGGTCCTCGTGCGGACGCGGGCCGGCGTGGACGGCGATGGTCTCGGCCTGGACCAGGGCCTCGACGTCGGGCGCCACGCGGCGGCGGGCCGAGCCCTTCAGCGCCGACAAAAGCTTGCCCTCGAGAGCGTACAGCGCCGCCGCCCGGCCGTGGGCGCCGGCCGTCTGGTTGGAGTCCGCCGCCGTGCGCAGGGCCGCCAGCTCCTCGGCGGTCGGGGTCTGGAACAGGCTGTCCAGGCCAGAGGGAATGCGGAAGCGCCGGGTCGGCGGGTCCTCGATCGACTCCATCTGCGGAAAGGCGGCCCAGACCGCGTCGCGCATGCGCTCGGCCGTGCGCCGCCCCACCTCCATGGCGTCGGCCATCTCGTCGAGCGTCAACCCTTCGGCGGAACTGGCCAGCCGGCGGGCCAGGTCGAGCAGCTTCGTCGCCTTCTCATGTCTCATCCCGGTTCATTACGACCGTTTTTGACGCAACGCACGTGGAAAAGGAGTCATCGCAATTCGTTCGGAGAAACCGACATGAGCCGCCTCGCCTGCCAGCCCTGGCACGTTCGCCCGGTCAGCGCCGCGATGATCTCGGCCGTGCTGGCCTTCGCCGACATCCACCGCGACATGGGCGCGGGCCGCACCCTGATGCGGCTGAGCCCCGAGCGCGCGGCCAAGGCCGACGTCATCCTGCTGCTGGGCGCCGACGCCGAGCGGGCGACGGATCTGGGCCTGGTGTGGAATGACCGCGAGGATCAACTGATGCGGGTGGTCGACGACGCGGACCTGCGCGAGACGCGGCTGGCCGCCTGGGAAGAGGCCTTCGACCTGTTCGAGACCGAAGAGCCGTCGCTCGAACCGGCCCGCCTCTGCGCATGACTCAAGCGCCGACCGCGCGCGCCAGGACAGTTTGAATCCTCGCGTGCAGAGACCCCGCCCAACGCTTGGTCGTCGCGCCCTTCGCCAAGTCTCCAGAGTCTAGTCGCAGGCTGCCAAGAGTCTCCATGACTCTGAATTCGAGGCCCGGCGATTCAGTCGCGCGGCTGCGTCAATCTAAGTTAACAGAAGCTTACAATGAACGCGCCGGTAACCGCGACATTTTCACTCAATGATAACGAGATTACGAAATATTGCAGGAGGGCAAAACGCCCTCCGGGGTCAAAATGACGCCGGACACCTCAAGAAGGAGTCTTCGTTATGGCGCTGAACAGCGTGAACACGAACTCGGGCGCGATGATCGCCCTGCAAAATCTGAACTCGACCAACAGCGACCTTCAGATCACTCAACAGCGCATCAACACCGGCAAGAAGATCGGTAGCGCCAAGGACAACGGCGCCATCTGGGCGACCGCGAAGAACCAGTCGGCCACCGCCTCGTCGATCAACGCCGTGAAGGACTCGCTGCAACGCGGCCAGTCCACCATCGACGTCGCCCTGGCCGCCGGCGACACCGTCACCGACCTCCTGGGCAAGATGAAGGAAAAGGCCCTGGCCGCTTCCGACACCTCGCTGAACACCGCTTCGTTCAACGCCCTGAAGTCGGACTTCAACTCGCTGCGCGACCAGATCACCAAGGCCGTCAGCAACGCCAAGTTCAACGGCGCCAGCATCATCGACGGCAAGACCGCCAAGCTGACCTACCTGGCCAACTCGGACGGTTCGGGCATCACGGTGAACTCCAAGACCCTGTCGCTGGCCGGCATCGGCCTCAGCGCCGGTACGTCGTTCACCGATGCGGCCGCGGCCAAGACGATGATCTCGACCATCGACACCGCCCTGCAGACGGCCACCAACAAGCTGGCCTCGCTGGGCACCAGCTCGACGGGCCTCGACACCCACCTGACCTTCGTCGGCAAGCTGCAAGACAGCCTCGACGCCGGCGTGGGCAACCTGGTCGACGCCGACCTGGCCAAGGAAAGCGCCAAGCTCCAGGCTCTGCAGACCAAGCAGCAGCTGGGCATCCAGGCGCTGTCTATCGCCAACCAGTCGTCGAGCTCGATCCTGAGCCTGTTCCGCTAAGCGGAACATGGAGCGCGGCCCGCCGCGCTCCGACGACCGAAACTACGAGGGCGGGCCGAAAGGTCCGCCCTTTTTCGTGGGCGTCAGGTCGAGCCGAGATTCATCTGCCCGCCTCCCCAATCCGCGCTTCCCCGCGAAGGCGGGGATCCAAGCGGACTTTCAGGATGAGGCGCGGCCGTGGGCTATCCGCGGCCTCGGCTTGGATCCCCGCCTGCGCGGGATGCTCGGTGAGAAATCAGTCGACCCGCCGAGGGGTGATCGACAGTCAGGCCCAGTGCGTGGTCCTCGTCCTTCGACAAGCTCAGGATGAGGACCATTATAGGCCAGGGCAGTAGCAAAACCTCATCCTGAGCCTGTCGAAGGACGAGGTTTTCGTCTCAAACGCTCTAGCGCGCCGGCGCCGGCTCCAGCGCCTTGCCCATGCGGGCCAGCGGCACGTCGTAGCCCTTTGAGGTCGGAGCCGTGAACGTCTCGATCAGGGTGTAGCCGCAGGCCTCGTACAGCGGCACGCCGCCCATGGTCGCGGCCATCTCGGCGCGGGAGAAGCCCTCGCCCGCCGCCGCCTGCTCGCAGGCCGCCAGGATCATGCGGCCCACGCCCTTCCGGGTGTGATCGGGGTGGGTATACATCGCCCGCACCCGGGCCGCGTCGCGCGCCGGGTCCAGCATGGCCGCGTCGCGCCCGGCCGAGTGGTCGCCGCCGAACAGGGTGGCCCGCCGGCTCCAGCCGCCGCAGCCGGCGATCGCCTCGCCGTCCTGAACGACGAAATAGGTGCCGTCGGCGATCAGCTGGCTGTCCAGCCCCATCACCTCGAACGACGCAGCCACGCCCTCGGGCGGCAGGAACGGCGTCAGCAGCTCGGCGATCGCCGCGTTCATCAGCACGGTCAGGGCGGGGATGTCCTCGGGCGTGGCGAGGCGAAGCGTCAGGCTGGTCATGTCGTCCGACATAGACGCCCCTCCCCCGCGGCGCGACGCCCAGCCCGAAAACTTTTTTCCGGAAAAGTTCATGACAACGTTGTCACGACGTCAGGAAGCGGCTATAGAGATCTCAACCCTTCTGGGCGTTTCCTCCCAATGACTCAGCCGCCTTCTTCTCCTGGAGGGCGGCTTTTCTTTTGGGCGCGAGGGATCAGGTAGTCTTGATCCGCCCCTCCTCCACCCGCACCGGCCACGGCGTCAGCCGGGCGCCGGCGCAGGGGCCGCCCAGGCAGGCGCCGTCTTCGATCGAAAACACCGCCCCATGCCAGGAGCAGGCGATCATGCCGCCGTCGGGGGTCAGGTACTGGTCCAGCGCCTGGGCCAGCGGCAGACCGGCGTGCGGGCAGCGATCGACATAGCCGAACACCGCCTCGCCCCGCCGCACCACGAAGCCGTGGAAGCGATTGGTCCCGATCTGCAAAACGTAGTTGCGGGCCGCCCCGTCGACGATCAGGTCGAGCGGGCCGAGATTGACCCCGGCCGGCGTCGACCAGACCCTTCCGACGGTAGAGACCTCTTCGCTCAAACCCGCTCGACCTGCTGCTCGATGGCGCCGAAGATGGTGTGGCCCTTGGCGTCCTTCATCTCGATGCGGACGGTGTCGTCGCCCAGCAGGAACGGCGTCCTGGGCGCGCCGTACAGGATGGTCTCGACGGTGCGCACCTCGGCCAGGCACGAATAGCCCAGGCCGCCCTCGGCGATCGGCTTGCCCGGGCCGCCGTCCGCGCCGCGGTTGCTCACCGTGCCCGAGCCGACGATCGTGCCGGCGCTCAAGGCCCGGGTCTTGGCCGCGTGGGCCACCAGGGTTCCGAAGTCGAAGGTCATGTCGACGCCGGCGTCGGCCGTGCCGAAATCCTTGCCGTTCAGCTCGATCAGCAGCGCGCCCGACAGCTTGCCGTCGCTCCAGCCCGGCAGGGCGTCGGGCGACACGGCCACCGGCGAGAAGGCGCTGGCCGGCTTGGACTGCACGAAGCCGAAGCCCTTGCCGAGCTCGGCCGGGATCAGGTTGCGCAAGCTGACGTCGTTGCACAGCATCACCAGGCGGATGGCCGCCAGGGCCTCTTCGCGGCTCGCGCCCAGCGGCACGTCGCCGACGATGACGGCGATCTCGCCTTCCAGGTCGCAGCCCCAGGCCGCGTCGGCCAGCGGGATGGTGTCGCGCGGAGCCAGGAACCCGTCCGACGCGCCCTGGTACATCAGCGGATCGGACCAGAAGCTCTCGGGCATCTCGGCGCCGCGGGCCCGGCGCACCAGCTGCACGTGATTGACGTAGGCGCTGCCGTCCAGCCACTGGAAGGCGCGCGGCAGGGGGCTGAGGGCGTCGTGTTCGTGGAAGCGGTCCTTGGGCACGCCGCCGTGCTCCAGGCTTTCGGCCAGCCCGCGCAGCAGCGGCTCGCAGCGCTCCCAGTCGTCGAGCGCGGCCTGCAGCGTCGGCGCGATCGTCCCGGCGTCTGTGCACCAGGCGACGTCGTTCGACACCACGACCAGCCGGCCGTCGCGGCCGCCCTTCAGAGACGCGAGCTTCATTCGGCGCTTCCTCTCATTGTTCTGGTTACGGCAGGCGGGCCTTGGGGAACCCGTCCCAGCACGCGTCATAGTCGGCCTGAAGCGCGCGATGCTCCAGCGCGAACTTCGTCGGCGCGATAACCCAGCGGCTCTCGAACATGAAGGCCAGGGTGTTTTCGATCTTGTGCGGGCCAAGATCGGCGTCGGTCGCCTTGCGATGGCTGGCCACGTCGGGCCCGTGGTCGCTCATGCAGTTGTGCAGAGAGGCGCCGCCGGGGGCGAACCCGCCTTCCTTGGCGTCGTAGGCGCCGTGCACCAGGCCCATGAACTCGCTCATCACGTTGCGATGGAACCAGGGCGGTCGGAAGGTGTGCTCGGCCACCATCCAGCGCGGCGGGAAGATCACGAAGTCGACATTGGCCGTCCCCGGCGTGTCGCTGGGCGAGGTCAGCACCGTGAAGATCGACGGATCCGGGTGGTCGTAGCTGACCGTGTTGATGGTGTTGAAGCGGGCCAGATCGTAGCGATAGGGCGCGAGATTGCCGTGCCAGGCGACCACGTCCAGCGGACTGTGGTCCCAGTCGGTGGCCCACAGCGATCCCTGGAACTTCTGGATCACCTGCGTCGGCGCATCGACATCCTCGAAGGCGGCCACGGGGGTCTCGAAATCGCGCGGATTGGCCAGGCCGTTGGAGCCGATCGGCCCCAGCTCCGGCAGGCGCAGGGCCGCGCCGAAGTTCTCGCAGACATAGCCGCGAGACGGGCCATCCACCTCGACCCGGAAGCGCACGCCGCGCGGGATCACCGCGATCTGGCCGGGTCCGGCCTTCAGCACGCCCATCTCGGTGACAAGCCTCAGCACGCCCTGCTGCGGCACGATCAGCAGCTCGCCGTCGGCGTCATAGAACACCCGGTCCTTCATCGAGGCGTTGGCGAGATACAGGCAAACGCCCATGCCGGCCTGGGCGGCGACGTCGCCATTGCCGGCCAGGGTGACCAGGCCGTCGACGAAGTCGGTCGGCTCGGGGGGGATCTCGATCGGGTCCCAGCGCAGGCGGTTGGGGGTGACGGGCGCATCGAAGGCGCTGGTCAGGCGCGGCTGGGCGTAGGGCTTGTAGGGTCCGTGCCCGGCGCTGGGCCGCAAGCGGTAGAGCCAGCTTCTGCGGTTCTCGTGCCGGGGCGCGGTGAAGGCCGTGCCGGAGAGCTGTTCGGCATAGAGACCGAACGGAACATGCTGCGGCGAGTTCTGCCCCACCGGCAGGGCGCCGGCCACGGCCTCGGTGGCGAAGTGAGCGCCGAAGCCGGTCTGGTAGCGGAGGTCCATGCGTTTTCCCGTGCCTTTGCCAGCACTTTTCCCGTCATCCCGGAAAGCCCGCAGGGCTTATCCGGGACCCAGGGGCGGTGCGCACCGCTCCTGGGTCCCGGCTCTACGCTACGCTTCGGCCGGGATGACGAAAGATATTTTTACGCGTCGACCGTGATCACGCCGCGGCGGATCTGGTCCAGCTCGATGCTCTCGAACAGGGCCTGGAAGTTGCCGTTGCCGAAGCCCTCGTTGCCCTTGCGCTGGATGATCTCGAAGAAGATCGGGCCGAACAGGTTCTCGGTGAAGATCTGCAGCAGCAGGCCCTCGTCGCCGACATTGCCGTCCAGCAGGATGCGGTTCTTCTTCAGGCGCTCCAGGTCCTCGCCATGGCCCGGCACGCGCTTGTCGATCAGCTCGTAATAGGTCTCGATGGTGTCCTGCAGCTTGACGCCACGGGCGCGCAGCTTCTCGACGGTGTCGTAGATATTGGCCGTCGTCAGGGCCAGGTGCTGGATGCCCTCGCCGTTGTACTGGCGGATGAACTCCTCGATCTGGCTCTTGTCGTCCTGGCTCTCGTTCAGCGGGATGCGGATGGCCTTGTCGGGCGCGATCATCGCCTGGCTGAACAGGCCCGTGGCCTGGCCCTTGATGTCGAAGTACTTCTGCTCCTCGAAGCCGAAGACCTGATTGTAGAAGGTCGACCAGGTGCGCATCTGGCCGCGCTTGACGTTGTGGGTCAGGTGGTCGAGCAAATCCAGGCCCACCGAATTGGCCGCTTCGGCCTCGGCGGCGCCAGGAACGAGCGTCCAGGCGTCGTAGATGCTGCCCTCGCCTTCGACGAGATAGAGCAAGCTGCCGCCGATGCCTTCCAGCACCTTAGCGCCGTCGCCCAGCACCGAGCGGCCGGCGTCGGCGGCCTTGGCGCCGCGCTTCAAGGCGTCGGCGAAGGCCTGCTCGGCGTCATCGACGCGGAAGGCCATGCCGTTGGCCGAGGGGCCGTGGGCCTCGCGGAAATCGGCGACCTGGCCGGCGGTCTCTTCATTGACCAGCAGGTTGATGCGGCCCTGCTTGTAGCGGGTCACGGCCTTGGTCGGATGGGTGGCGGCGGGCACGAAGCCCAACTGCTCGATGATCGCCTTCATCGCCGCCGGATCGGGGCTGGTGAATTCGACGAACTCGAAGCCGTTCAGGCCGAGCGGGTTTTCGGACGTGACGGGCATGGAAGCCTCCCTAAGGCTCAATGTTCGTTATGGGACCAGCGCGGCCGGCAGGCCGGCGATCAGGCGGTCGTTGTCGGCCGGCCGGCCGATGGTGATGCGCACCCAGCCGCCCTTGACGGGCGTCGGGCGGACGATGAGCCCCTCATGCAACAAACGCATGGCGGTCGCTTCGGGGCCGGCCGGGGTGCGCAGGAAGACGAAATTGGCTTCCGAGCGGGTGTATTCTACGCCCATCTCGTCCAGCGCCGCCTCGACGCGGGCGCGCTCGGACAGGGTCAGCGCCACGGTCGAGGCCAGGTGCTCGCGGTCGTTCCAGGCGGCCAGGGCGGCGGCCTGGCTGACGGCGGTGACGTTGAACGGGGGGCGCAGGCGGTCGAGATAGGCGATCAGCTCTTCGCTCGAAGCGACGCCATAGCCCACCCGCATGCCGGCCAGGCCATAGGCCTTTGAGAAGGTGCGCGCGGCGATCCAGGGGCCGCCCCAGGCCTCCAGCACGGCCAGCATGTCGTAGGCCTCGTAGTACTCGCGATAGGCCTCGTCGACGAACACCAGGGTGGTCTTGGGCGTGGCGGCCAGCACCGTCTCGACGGCTTCCTTGGAGAGGGCGTTGCCGGTCGGGTTGTTGGGCGTGCAGAGGATCAGCAGCTTGGGCCCCTTCGCCGCCGCGGCGGCCACGGCCGGGACGTCGAGGTCGAAATTGGCCAGGCGCGGCACGTCGACGATCCTGGCCTCGGCGCAGCGGGCGAAGATGTCGTAGGCCGGGAAGGTCGGCGAGGAGAGCAGGATCGTATCGCCCGGCGCCAGCACGGCGCGGAACACGTAGTCGATCAGGGCCTCGGACCCCGGCGACACCAGGAGGCGGTCGGACGACACGCCAAGGCGCTGGCCGATGGCCGCGCGCAGGGTCTCGCAATAGGGGTCGGGATAGATCTGCGGCTCGGCCACGGCGGCCATCACCGCGTCGGCGACCTTGGGGCTGGCGCCCAGCAGGTTCTCGTTGCTGGCCAGCTTGGCGAAATCGGTCAGGCCCGTGCGCCGCCCGGCCTCGGCCAGGGTCATGCCGGCCTTGTAGGCGACCACGCCGTCGAGGGCGGCGCGCATCGGGGTCGCGGCTTGAGGCTTGCGATCGAGAACCAGCATGACGGCCGCTCCGGGAGTCGGGGATACGGACGTCAGGATAGGTCAGGCGCAGAGACGCATTGTGGCGATTATGACCGCTCTTGGAGGCATGCGGGTCACTTTATGACCTGTCAGGACCACTATCTGAATTTCCGAGGCTGCACTTGCAACACCTCTCCCGTGGGGAGAGGGAGGGGCCCGCCGCGAAGCGGTGGGAGGGTGAGGGCGTACGCCGTCAGACGCGTTCGCACCAACCACATCGAGATAAGCCGGCCAGGGTCCCTAACCCCTCACCCTCCCAGGCTATCGCCTGGGCCCCTCCCTCTCCCTATGGGAGAGGTGTTCAATCAAGATAATCCAGCGGCAGGGCCGTCGAGTCCTTGATCGTCTCCAGGACGAAGCTCGACTGGATGTCCTTCACGGCCGGCATCTTCAGCAGGCGCTTCATCGTGAACTCGGCATAGGCGTCGAGGTTGGGGGCCACCACCCGCAGCAGGTAGTCGTAGCTGCCGGTCATGGCGTGGCAGCCCACCACCATCGGCTCGCGCAGCACCGCCTCCTTGAAGGCCTCGGCGGCCGCCTCGTTGTGGCGATCGACGGCGACCTCGACATAGGCCAGCAGGTCGAGCCTGGCCTTGCGACGATCCAGCACCGCCACATAGCCGCTGATCAGGCCCGCCGCCTCCATCTGCTTGACCCGCCGCAGGCACGGGCTGGGCGACAGGCCGACGCGCTCGGCCAGCTCCACATTCGTGACCCCGCTGTCGCGCTGCAGGACGTCGAGGATCTTCTTGTCGGTGCGGGTGAGCTTCATCGTGACCGGATCAGGTGATTTACCGGCAGTATATGACGGATCGTCGCCAAAGACCCTCCCCCTGGAGGGGGAGGTGGCCCGTAGGGCCGGAGGGGGAAGTGGCAGCGGAGGTCAGCGCGGCCGCAAACGTCGAGCTCACTTCCCCCTCAGTCGCTACGCGACAGCTCCCCCTCCAGGGGGAGCACCTTGAACAGCAAAACGCCCGGGCCAGAGGACCCGGGCGCTTCGACTTACGCGGTACGCTTACTGTTACGCTTACTGGGTACTAACTCGGTGTTCAGTTGGCCAGGCGGCGCAGGAACGACGGGATCTCCAGATCCTCGCCGTCGTCGGCCTGGGGCTCGATAGGCTGCAGTTGCGGGCGCACCGAGCTGGTCTGGCGCGCCTGGGGCTGCGGGGCCGGCTCGTAGCGTTGCTGGCGACCGCCGCCGAACAGGCTCATCCAGCCGCCGCTCTTCTGCTGACGGCGATCCTCGTAGTGATCGCTGTACAGCGGCTCGTCGTCGGCCTCGGCGACCATCGGGTCGACGATGCGGGTGACGCGCGGCGCGGGCGCCGGCTCATAGACCGGTTCCGGCTCGTAGGCGGCTTCCGGCTGGGCGTAGAGGTCGGCCTGGGCCTGGACCGGTTGCGGGGCCGGCTCGTAGGCGGGCTCCGGATAGGCCGAGGTCGGGCGCTCGATCGGACGGGCCTCGTAGCGCGAACCCGGGCGGATTTCCGGCTGGGCCGGAGCCTGGGCGACCGGCTGCGGGGCGGGTTGCGGAGCCGGCTGCGGCGCGGGACGGGTCGTCTCGGCGAGCAGCGGCGGGGCCTGGACGTTGCGCGAGACGGGCTTGGGCTCGATCTGCTGGATCGAGGCGCCGTCCATGCCGGTGGCGACCACCGACACGCGGATCACGCCGTCGAGCGACGGGTCGAAGGCCGCGCCGAAGATGATGTTGGCTTCCGCATCGACCTGGTCCGAGATCGCGTTGGCGGCCTCGTCCACTTCGAGCAGGGTCATGTCCATGCCGCCGGTCACGTTGACCAGCACGGCCTTGGCGCCCTTCAGCGAGACTTCGTCGAGCAGCGGGTTGGCGATGGCGTTCTGGGCGGCCATCAGGGCGCGGTCTTCGCCGGTGCCCTCGCCGGTGCCCATCATCGCCTTGCCCATCTCGGTCATGACCGTGCGGACGTCGGCGAAGTCGAGGTTGATCAGGCCCGGCAGGACCATCAGGTCGGTGATCGAGCGGACGCCCGAGTGCAGCACCTGGTCGGCCATGCCGAAGGCTTCGGCGAAGGTCGTGCGTTCGTTGGCGACGCGGAACAGGTTCTGGTTCGGGATGACGATCAGGGTGTCGACGTAGCGCTGCAGCTCCTGGATGCCGGCGTCGGCCAGGCGCATCCGGTGGCGGCCTTCGAAATGGAAGGGCTTGGTCACCACGCCCACGGTCAGGATGCCACGTTCGCGAGCGCACTTGGCGATGATCGGGGCCGCGCCGGTGCCGGTGCCGCCGCCCATGCCGGCGGTGATGAACACCATGTGAGCGCCTTCGAGGTGCTCGCCGATCTCGGGGAAGCTTTCCTCGGCGGCGCTCATGCCCACCTCGGGGTGCGCGCCGGCGCCCAGGCCCTGCGTGATCTGCACGCCGAGCTGGATGCGACGGTCGGTCTTGGCGAACTGGAGCTGTTGGGCGTCCGTGTTGGCGACGACGAACTCAACACCCTCGAGGCCGGCCTCGATCATGTTGTTGACGGCGTTGCCGCCCGCGCCGCCGACGCCGAAGACCACGATACGCGGCTTCAGCTCAGTGGTGCGCGGCGCCGAAAGTGAAATAGCCATGGGGACCCTCGCGTCCTTACGCCGAATTCGTCAAATGAACCGACCGCAAGTCGGTAACGCCTCGACGATCGGGTTAACAGAACAACCACCATCGTTAACTGGCGGTTAAAGCCATAATCTGAGTCGGCTGCAGGTCGATCCCGCTTACAGGCAAAAAAGCGAGTTATCCAAAGGAATTGCTTGGAACTCCTTGGTTTCCAAGCTGGGCCGAAACCCCTGTGCGACGGAACGCCGCTAGCCGTTTTTTAGGGCCAAACCCGTTGGATTCGGGGGCGCGAAACTACACTGTTCGGCCTTTCAGGCACTTAGAAAGTTAAACGACAGGGTTAATTCACCCGTCGGGTGATTTGTTCGCGCGAGAGGATCGCGGACGCGAAAACGCCCCGCCCTTTCGGGCGAGGCGCTTCGAAATTCCAGGCTGACCCAGCTTGGGACGGAAAGCTCTACAGGTTGTCGCGCAGCCAGGCGGCGGCCTTGGCCACCGGCGAGGCGTTGGGGTCCATCGGGCGCTTGCGCACCTGTCCGCCGGTCAGGGCCTTGGGCGAAACCACTTCGCGCGGGCCGAAGGCGGCGCGGTGCAGCACGCCGGCGGCGGCGCAGAAGGCCGGCCCCGAGGCGGCGTCGGCCAGGTGCGGCACCCGGCGCGGACGGCCAAGGCGCACCGGACGGTCGAACACCCGCACGGCCACTTCGCGCACGCCGGCCAGCTGGCTGGCGCCGCCGGTCAGGACGATGCCCGCGCCTGGCTCCACCGGCGCGCCCGAGGCCTTGAGGCGCTCGCGCAGCAGTTCCAGGGTCTCTTCGACGCGCGGCTGGATTATGCCCTTCAGCAGGCTTCGAGGGGCGATGACGGGGCCTGCGCCCGGATCGTCGCCGCGCGGCGGGGCCTCGATCATCTCGCGGTCCTCGTTGGCCGAGGCGATGGCGCTGCCGTGCAGGGTCTTGATGCGCTCGGCGCCGGCGACCGAGGTCTGCAGGCCGCGGGCGATATCCTGCGTCACGTGCCCGCCGCCGACGGCCAGGCTGTCGACGTGGCACAGGGCGCCGTTGTTGAACACCGCCACCGAGGTCGAGCCGCCGCCCATGTCGATGCAGACGGCGCCCAGGTCCATCTCGTCCTCTTCCAGGGCCGCCAGGGCCGAGGCGAAGGGCGCGGCGACCACGCCTTCGAACGACAGGTGGGCGCGCTCGACGCAGTGGGCCAGGGTGTGGAAGATGTTCTCGTTGACCGAGACGACCAGCAGCTCCAGCCCCAGCGCGCGGCCGAACATGGCGCGCGGATCCCGGATGCCCTTCTGGCCGTCCACCGACCAGGCGATCGGCAGCAGGTGCACGGGCTTGCGGCCCGGCAGGCGAACCTGGGCCAGGGCCGAGGAAATGGCGCGCGACAGGTCGCCGTCCGCAATGGGACGGGCGCCGAGCGAAACCTGGGTGTGGACGCGATGGCTGGCCAGCTGGCCGCCGGCGGTGCAGACGCTGACGCCCTGGACGTTGACGCCGGCCACGGTCTCGGCGCGCTCCACGGCCTGGGCGATGGCCTGGGCGGCCTCGTCCAGATTGACGATCGCCCCGCCGCGCACGCCGCGCGACTGCACATAGCCGACCCCGGCGGTCGTCAGGGTGCGGTTGTCGCGATGGATGCCGTCGCCCTTCATGATGAAGCACGTGACTTTCGACGCGCCCAAATCGACAGCCGCGACCGCGGGCTGACGCACGAGCGTCGCCTTCAGGCCGTCACGGGCCTGTCTTCGGTCCTCAAGTCGCGACATGGTCAGGGTCACCTCAGTCCATCACTTTTGTTCTTAAGCCCCGTTGGCCACCGGCTGCCCGGGCAGCACGGAGTCACGGGGCCGGATCGCCACCATCTCGGGATCGCGCAGGTCGATGCGCGCGAAGCCAAGATCGAGGATGCGTTGCCGCTGGTCCAGTTGATCCAATTGAATCAACGCGGATTCTTCGTCAATGGCCGGCAGCTGGATCAGCGAGCCATCTTTCAGCCGCAGGTCCCAGCGGCGGTCGTCGACGCGCACCAGCGCTTCCAGACGATCGCGCAGGCGCGGCCGGGCGTTGACCGCCGGCAGGATGTTTCCCGCGGCCTGGTCGGCGCCCTGCCCCACCACCAGCGGCAGGTGCGGGAAGCGCGCGGCGTCGGCCTCGCGGATGATGCGGCCCTCGGCGTCGATCACCTTCAGGCGGCCGGAGTGCTGCCACACGGCCAGGGCCGGGCGCTCCTCGACGGCGATCATCACGGTGTCGGGCAGCAGGCGGACCACCTTGGCCGACTTCACCCAGCCCACGGCTTCGACGCGGGTCTTCAGGTCGACCAGGTCCATGCCCAGCGTCGGCTGGTCCTGGTAGAGGCCGGTGGCCTTCAGAATGTCGGCCTGGGCGGTGGCAGAGGCGCCGGTGACGTGGACGGTCTTCAGCTTGAAGCCGAGGTTGGCGAACTCGCTGTCGACGCCGCCGACCATCGCCTCGCCCAGGCGCTGGGCGCGGTGGCCGGTGGCCAGGGTGACGACCAGGGCGAGCGCGAGCGCGCCGCCGGCGACGCTCAGGGCCAGGCTCGGCGAGACGCCGACACCGCCGCGCGCGGCGTGCAGCTTCCCCGCCGGCTGCTGTTGCTGAGCCGGGCGAGCCTTGTTCGGACTTGCGGGCGCTTCGGCCCGGGGGCGCGCTGGCTTGCGCGGTCCCCCCCGCACTGCCGCGGGCATAAGCGTCCTCCACCATCAGACACTAGAGAAAAAGGAACCCTTCGGCGCCGCGCCGGACCCGACCGTCGTTCGACGACGGGGGCAGGTTCGGACGAAGCGCCTATGGAGGCGTAGAAAGGCCCGAAGGTCGTTAATGTCGTCATAACGAAGGGGCCGCCGTATTACGGTCCGGCAACCAAGACGTGCGCCATTTCGGCACGGTCGTTAACCCTGCCGCGCCCTTGCGACAGCAGGGTTTGCGGCGGCTTTTCCTTGCCTGGGCAAGGCCTGGCGCAAGCTATGCCGCGGCGCCGCAAATCTGTGGATGAGCACATAAAGTATGAACGGCCGCGCGCTTCGCGACCTTTTGACTCACCCGTCGGTCGCGGCGACGCGCCGCACGCGCGGGGAGTGTTTAATTTCCCGCGCCCCCTCCCCGGTCGTCATCCCGGCCGAAGCGCAGCGTAGAGCCGGGACCCAGGGGCCTCCGCAACGCGCCGGCCACCGCCAGCCGCCGCGCCCAGTCTCCTGGGTCCCGGATAGCCGCTGCGCGGCTTCCGGGATGACGATGGAGGGGTAGTTTGGAGAGGTTAGTGCCCCGTGGGCGCGGGCGCCGCCGCGCTGAGCGCGCGGAAGTCGATCTCGCTGTCGGCCACCAGGTAGATGAAGCTCGTCCAGGCGGCGACGTTCTGGGCCAGCTGGATCGGGTCCACCTTGTCCAGGGTGTCGTCGGCGGTGTGGTGGTAGTCGAAGTAGCGGCTGGCGTCCTGGTTCAGGTTGATCACCGGCACGCCGGCGGCCTCGACGCCGCCGATGTCGGCCCCGCCGTGGGCGGCGGGGGCCTTGTCGAGATAGATCTTCAGCGGGCTGAGCACCTGGACCGCCGCCTTCATGGCCGGGTGGCCCTCGGCGCCGTTGGGCAGCTGCAGGCTGTAGATGCGGTCGGCGCCGGTGTCGCTCTCGCCGGCCAGGACCAGCTTTTCGAGATTGGCCTTGTTGGCCGCCAGGAAGGCGTCCGACGAGCCGCCGCTCTCTTCCGAGCCCCACATCACCACGCGGATGGTGCGCTTGGGATGCTTGGGCAGGTCGCCGATCAGCTTGGCGGCGGCCGTGGTGATGGCGATGCCGGCCGCGTCGTCGAAGGCCCCGGTGCCGACGTCCCAGCTGTCGAGGTGGCCGCCGATGACGATCACCTCGTCGGGCTTTTCCGAGCCCTTGATGTCGCCCGAGATGTTCCAGGCCACGTCGCCGGCGTCGAGGCTGGAGGCCAGCTTCAGCTTGATGCGCAGCGGACCCTTCCTGGCCAGGCGCTCCAGCTGCTCGGCCTCGGGCACGCCCAGGGCGGCGGCCGGGATGGTGATCACGTCGGGGCCGTTGGTGGTGACGCCGGTGTGCGGCACGGTCGAACTGGAGGTCGAGATCGAGCGGATCAGCAGGGCCACGGCCCCGCGCTTGGCGGCCTCGACCGGGCCGGAGCGGCGCGAAATGCCGGCGATCCCGTAGCCGGCGCCGTCCTGGGCGCGGACCATCGGCTGGGTGATGACGACGATCTTGCCCTTGATGGCGCTTTCCGGCGCGGCGATCATCTCGGCGTAGGTGGTGAACAGCGCCACCTCGGCCTCGATCCCCCCGGCGGGCGTCGGGATGGTGCGGCCCAGGCCCACGATCGACAGCTTCAGCGGATAGGGCGCGACCAGTTCGGCGCTCTCCTCGCCGCGCGTCCACGACGGCTTGGCGAACGTATCGACCTTGATGTTGGTGAAGCCCAAGGCCTTGAACTTGGCGACGCTCCAGTCCTTGGCGCGCTCCATGCCCGGCGAGCCGACGAGGCGCGGGCCGACGGTGGTGGTCAGGTCTTCGGTGATGTCCCAGGCCAGGCGATCGGTCAGGGCCTTGTCGCGCAGCGCCTCGGCGGTCTTGACGTCTTGAGCGTGAGCAGCGCCCGCCAGCAGGGCGGAAGCGGCGACGGCGGTCAGCAGGCTGCGGAACATGAACAGGATTCTCCCCTAAGAGGTGCTTTTCATAGCACTGCGCTTCCAGTCGAGAACCCCGCCCCGCGCCCACTTTTGTCAGCAGTCGTCAGCCCACCCGGGGCGCCGCCCCGAACAGCTTGTCGGCGAAGAGATCCAGCGCCTTCTGCGACAGGTCGGTGTTGTTGAGGATCACCACCGTGTCGCCGGTGTCGAGCCGGTGGCCCAGCACCGAGCGGAAGCCGGCCGTGCGCCCGGTCTCCCAGGCCGCCGGCTTCACCTGGCCGTCGATGGTTAGGGTCCGGGTCCGGCCGCCCAGCGCATAGTCCTGCTCGGGCACGCGGATCGTGGTCAGGGCCTTGCGCGAGGCCTCGCTCAGGAAAGGCGTGTCGAAGACCACGTGGGCGGCGATCAGCAGGTCGTCGACCGTGCTGAAATAGCCGCCGCTGGCCGCCATCACCGACAGCCGCGGATTGGCCCGGGGTGCCAGCGGCGGGCCGGCGTAGTAGGACCTCGCCACCGCGGGATCGGCGTCGATCATGCCGGCCTGGGTGCGGCGCATCTTCAGCGGCTCGGTCGTCAGCTCCCGCACCACCGCCTGGAACGGCTGTCCGGTCGCCGCCTCGACGATGGCCGAGACGATGAACCAGTTGACCGGGTGGTAGTCGAACTTCGTCCCCGGCGGGAACAGCGGGTCGCCCTGGCCGAACAGCTTCACGGCCTCGGCGGCGGTCACCTCGCGCTTGAGGATCTCCGGATCGGCCTTCAGCGCCGTCATGAAGGCGTTGGGGATGCCGCTGGTGTTGGACAGCAGGTGGGCCAAGGTCACGGTCTTGCCGGTGTCGGGGCGCTGGTCGGGCAGCCAGGTCGCGATCGGGGCGTCGAGGCTGAGCTTGCCCTGCTCGACCAGCCGCAGCACGGCGATGGTGGTCAGCCACTTCGAGATCGAGGCCACGCAATAGATGGTGTCGCGCGTCGCCGGCTTGTTCGCTTCGATGTCGGCCGAGCCGAAGGCGCGCACGTAGGACGGCTTGCCCTTGCGCCCGATCATCACCACGCCCTGGAACTTCTGCTCGGCGACGAAGGCGTCGACGATCGGGTTGGCCGCTCCGAGCTGGGCCGGCGAGGCGAGGGCCAATGATCCGAAGGAAAGACCGGGCACGGCGCACAGCGCCCCGGCGGCGGCGAACAGACCGCGACGATCGATCATGCAACTAACCCCACGAAACCGCCGCCCCCAGCGATGGGCGCGACCCTGGCGCACGGCTCCGGCGAAGTCCCGTTAAGCTTTGGCAATGAGCGAACATTGGCATTCGACGAGAAGCGCTCTAGGTCTGGGCGGGACTTCAGGAGACCTCGATGCCCAAGCCGACGGCCGAGACGGCCGCCGCCGACATCCCCCTCGACGCCAAGCTGCGGCCGACCCAGGCCCGCGCGCAGGACACCTACGAGGTCGTCCTGGCCACGGCCGGCGAACTGCTGGTCGAGTCCGGCTTCGAGCAGCTGACCACCAACGCCATCTGCAAGCGCGCGGGCCTGACCCCGCCGGCCCTCTATCGCTACTTCCCCAACAAGTACGCGATCCTGAAGGAGCTCGGCGACCGGCTTATGCGCCTGCAGGACGAGGCCGTGTTCGAGTGGATGGCGGCTGGCGGGCTGGAGGGCGACACGGCGGCGCAGCGCGTGGCCAAGGTGGCCGACCTGCTGACCGGCGTCATCGACATGACCCGCGCCTTCCCCGGCGGCGCGGCCATCGGCCGGGCCCTGCGCGCCGTGCCGATGCTGCAGCAGCTGCGTTTCGCTTCGCGCGACATGGTCGCCGGCCAGTTCGCCGAGGTCCTGGCCGCCCGCTTCCCCACCGTGCCGGCCGCCCGCATCGGCGTGGCCACCCGGATGATGGTCGAGCTGACCTACGCCGCCACCGAAATGGCCGTCGAGGAGCCCGAGCAGGACGCCGGCGCCCTGTCGCAGGAGATCGGCCGCCTGTTCGATCGGTATTTCGAGACGTTCGATTTGGCGCTTTAGCTCAAGGAACCTCCCCCTTTGGGGGAGGCGGCCGAAGGCCGGTGGGGGGCCGTTTTCAGCTTTCAATGCGCTTGTACGGCTTTGCTCCACTTCCCCCACCGATCGCTGCGCGATCGCCTCCCCCACAGGGGGAGGTTCGATAACACCAGCTTGCAATAACGATAGTTTTTACTATCGTCAGTCCATCGCAGCGGGGGAACGCCGATGGAGGCTTGGAAGAACTGGTCGGGCAGCGTCACCGCGACGCCCAGCCGCATCGCCCGGCCGCGCACCATCGAGGAACTCTCCACCCTCGTCGCCCAGACCGGCAAGGTCCGCGTCACCGGGGCCGGCCACTCGTTCATGCCGCTGTGCCAGACCGACGACCTGCTGCTGAACCTGGCCGAGCTGGAAGGCGCGGTCGAGATCGCGCCCGACCGCAAGACCGTCTGGGCCCCGGCCGGCTGGAGCCTCAAGCGCCTGACCGCCGCCCTGTGGGCCGAAGGGCTGTCGCTGATCAATCAGGGCGACATCAATCCCCAGTCCCTGGCCGGCGCCGTCTCGACCGGCACCCACGGCACGGGCGCGGCGTTGGGGAGTCTCGCGACCCAGGCCTGCGGCTTTCGCCTGCTGACCGCCGACGGCCGCCTGGTGGAATGCGGCCCGGACATCGAGCCCGAACTCTACCAGGCCCAGCGCCTGTCTCTGGGCCTGCTGGGCGTCGCCGTCGCCATCCGCATCAACGTCGTCCCGGCCTATCACCTGGAGGAGCGGATCAGCCGCCTCCCCTTAGCCGAGGTGATCGAGCGCTTCGACGAGCTGGCGGCCGCCACCCGGCACATGGAGTTCTGGGTCTTTCCCTACAGCGACCAGGTGATCTTCAAGACCCTGCACCCCGTCCCGGCCGAGGCCGCCGACGAGAAGCCCGGCAAGGGCGGCGAAGGCGACGAGGCGATCTTCAAGGCGGTCTGCGACCTGTGCGCCGCCGCCCCGGCCCTCACCGGACCGATGCAGCGCCTGCTGATGAAGCTGGCCGGGGCGCCCAGCCGCCGCGCGGCCCCGGCCTACGAGATCTTCCCCTCCGAGCGGAACGTCCGCTTCGAGGAGATGGAATACGAGATGCCGCGCGAGACCGGCCTGCCGACCCTGAAGGCGGCGATCGCCCATATCCGCAAGCGGCGCCTGCCGATCACCTTCCCGTTCGAGTTCCGCCTCGTGGCCGGCGACGACATCTGGCTGAGCCCCTTCAACATCGGCCCCGGCGCCTCGATCTCGTTCCACCAGTACGCAAGGATGGACTGGAAACCGGCCTTCGCCGAGGTCGAGCCGGTGCTGGCCAGCGGCGGCGGCCGGCCGCACTGGGCCAAGCGCCACAGCTTGACCCCCGCCGACGTCCACCGGCTCTATCCCCGCGCGGCCGACTTCCTGCGCGTGCGCCAGGCCTGGGACCCGACCGCCAAGTTCGCCAACGCCCACATGACCCAGCTGTTCGGGATCTGACCCATGACGGATATCGCCCTGCACGCCGATCTGGTCGGCCAACAAGGCTCGCGCGAGCAGCTGAACACGCCCGTCCTGGTCGTCGATCGCGCCGCCCTGAGCGCCAACATCGCCACCATGGCCGCCTTCGCCGCGTCCAAGGGCCTGAAGCTTCGCCCGCACGCCAAGACCCACAAGAGCGCCGACATCGCACGCCTCCAGATCGAGGCCGGAGCCGTGGGCCTGTGCTGCGCCAAGATCGGCGAGGCCGAGGCCCTGGCGGCCCAGGGCGTGACCGAGGGCCTGCTGATCACTTCGCCCGTCGTCTCGGCGCCGGCTGTCGCCCGCCTGGCGGCCCTGAACCTTGCGACCACCGGCCTGAAGGTCGTCGCCGACCATCCGGACAACGTCGCCGCCCTTGGCGCGGCCGCCGCCTCGGCGGGCAAGCCGCTGGAGGTGGTCATCGACCTCGACCCTGGCATCCACCGCACGGGCGTCGCCTCCCCCGAAGCCGCCGTCGCGCTGTTCGAGGCCATCCAGGCGCAGCCCGCCCTCACCTATGCGGGCCTGCAATGCTATTGCGGCGTGCAGCAGCACATCGAGGCCTTCGACCTGCGCAAGGCGGCCCTGGAGGATCGCGGGGCCTATATCCGCGAGGTCATCGCCGCCCTGACCGCCGCCGGCGGCGCGCCGCCGATCGTCAGCGGCTCGGGCACCGGCTCGCACCGCATCGACGCCGAGCTTTCGATCTTCACCGAGCTGCAGGTCGGCTCCTACGTCTTCATGGACGACCAGTACCTGGCCTGCGACCTGGCCGGAACCGGCGCCGAGGCCAGCCCCTACCAGCGCTCGCTGGTCATCGACGCCCGGGTGGTCAGCGCCAACAGCCCCGGCATGGTCACCGTCGACGCAGGCTTCAAGTCGATGTCCACCGACGCCGACCCGCCCCAGGTCGTGGCCGGCGCGCCGGAAGGCTCGCGCTACTTCTTCATGGGCGACGAGCACGGAGCGCTCGTGCCGTCGTCAGGCTCGCCCCCGCCGCTGGGCGCGCGGGTCACCCTGGCCGTTCCGCACTGCGACCCGACCGTGAACCTCTACGACGCCTATCACGTGGTCGAGGGCGAGACGCTGGTGGCGATCTGGCCGGTCACGGCGCGCGGGCGCTCGCGCTGATCCGCAGGCGAGGCTAAGCTCCGGCGACGCCGGAGGTTGAGCCCCATGTACGACGCCCCGATCCTCGATCGCGAAGAGCAGACCGCCATCGCCGAGTTCGAGGCCGGCCCGCTGCGCTACCGGGCCGAGGTGCGCGTCACCCCGGCGGGGATCCTGGCCGTCGGGGCGCTGCTGACCGGCATGCTGCTGTCATCGGCGGCGATCGTCTGGGCGGCCAAGCATCACCTTTCGCGGCGCTAGCTTCGCCCGCGAACACCGTGATCGATCCATGGTGGAGTTTCCTCGACTGGTGTAGGCAGGCGTGCATGTGCTGCTTCATCACCCTGGTCGCGCCCACTGACGACGTCGCCGCCTTGCAGGCGGTCATGAAAAGGCATGGCCGCGGGGCCACGCCGGTCGACAACGCGTCCATACGCAAGGTTCTGGGCGACAGCGACCGCCAGTTCCTGACCACGCGCAGCCATTGTGATTGCGGAACCGTCCTGGCCTGCGGCCCCGACGATCCCGACGCGGCCGAAGAGGGCTTCGCCAGGGAAGCCGAGCGCCTGAAGCGCAAGGGCTGGTCGGCGTCGAAGATCGCACGGGCCATGGAGGGCCGGCGCAAGGCCGAGGCGCGGCCGGACGATCGCGCCCCCGACAGCATTGACCTCTGGGCGGCCGTGCTGCGCGACCTGGGCGAGGAACTGAAGCTGCCCCATGCCGGGCTGGTGGTCAGGCTCTATTCGGGCGCGATCGAGGCCGAAACCTTCGACGCCCAGCGCCGCGAGGCGCCGGCGGGCGCGCCCTTGAACGAAACCCTGGCCTCGATGCGACAGGACGAGGTGACCGTCTTCCGGCTGAAGTGAACCTCCGCCCGGCTTCGACGCAAACCTCGGTCCAGAAAAACCCCTTTGGCCTGCGGCGCGTTGAAGACTATCCATGGCGTCCGTTCTGGATCGTCCGCCGCATGACCACCGCCGCCCTCTCGACCGCCGCCAAGAAGCCCCGCCGAAACCGGCGTCGGCCTTCCGCGCGCTGGATGCGGGCGGGCCTGCTGGTGTTCGCCGTCGGGGTCAGCACCGCCGTGATCGGCCAGACGGCCTATCGGATGATCGACGCCCGCAACGCCACCAAGGCCGCCACCGCCGCGCCGCTGGCCATGGACAATCCGCGCTTCACCGGGGCCATGCGCGACGGCCGCGCCTTCCTGATCACCGCCCGCCGCGCCGAGCGCGACGCGGTCGATCCCAACAAGGTCAAGCTGGTCGATCCGACCCTGGTGCGCGGCTACGGCCAGCCCGACGCCACCCGGGTGACCTCGAAGGACGGCGTCTACCAGGAAGCCCAGAACCTGCTGGTGCTGACCAAGGACGTGAAGATCGACAACGGCCAGGGCTACCAGTTCGCCTCGCAGGAAGCCCGGATCGACACCAAGACCGGCGAGGCCGTGGGCGGCGCGCCGATCGCCGGGGCCGGACCGCAGGGCAATGTCCGCGCCGACAGCTACAGCGTCAGCGACAAGGGCGACCGCGTGGTCTTCAAGGGCCGCGTCCGCACCCGCGTCCAGACCCAGTAGGCCCCGCACGTCATGACCGGCCTCGGACTCCTGGACCGCGCCCGCGCGACCCGCATCTGCTTCCTCTACATCGCCCAGCCGCACCAGGTCTGGCACAGCCTGTCGACCGCCGTGGCCCTGGCGCGCGGCTGGCCGCAGATCCAGGTCGAGATCGCCGCCACCTCGGCCGGCCACCTCGACTACATCCAGGGCATGCTCGACGGCCTGGGCGGCGCGCCGGTGACCCTGCGCCTGCTGCCGCCGGCCTGGCTGCGCAGGCTGTCGAAGAACGCCCCGCCGCCCAAGGCCCTGATGCTGGCGTTGAACGCCGCGCGCCTGTCCACCTACGACGCCCTGGTCACGCCGGAACGCACCACCGCCCTGCTGCGCAAGCTGGGCGTGCGCCGCACGGCGCTCGTCTACACCCAGCACGGCGCCGGCGATCGCGGCGGGCCGTTCGAGCCGCGCCTGCGGGCCTTCGACCTGGTGATGGCCGCCGGCCCCAAGCAGCGCGACCGGATGGTCGACGAGGGCTGGGTGCGGCCCGAAGCCTGCGCCATGGTCGGCTATCCGAAGTTCGACCTCGTGGACGCCCTGCCGCCCAGCGCCGTGCCGGCCTTCGAAAAGCCGCTGCCGACCATCGTCTACAACCCGCACTTCCACGAAACCCTGGGCTCGTGGCCGGCCTTCGGCCTGTCGATCCTGGAGCAGTTCGCCGCCGACGAGCGGTTCAACCTGGTCTTCGCCCCGCATGTGCGACTGTTCGAGACCGCTTCGGAGGCCGACCACCGCGCCGTCGCTCGGTTCGAAGGCCATCCGCGCATCCACATCGATCTCGGCGGCCCGGCCGCCTTCGACATGACCTATACGCGCTCGGCCGACCTCTATCTCGGCGACGCCTCCAGCCAGGTCTACGAGTTCCTGCGCACGCCCAAGCCGTGCCTGTTCCTCAACCCCGCCCATGCCGACTGGAAGGGCGACGAGAGCTTCCACCACTGGCGCTACGGCCCCGTTCTTGAGACCGCCGACGGCGTCTGCGACGCGACCGCCGCCGCCTTCGCCGGCCATGGCGACTATCTGGACGCCCAGACGACCGGCGTCGCCGAGACCTTCGACCTGACCGACGAGGCCTCGTCGCTGCGCGCCGCCCGCGCCATCGTCGATCGCCTGGCCGTCCTCGACCGATGAGCCCGCAAAAGGCCAATCCCCTGGCCCGCGTGCTGGCCAACGCCGGCGCCCTGCTCGGCGGCCGGGGGGTCAACGCCGTGGTCGGCCTGGCCTACATGGCGCTGGCCGGCCGGAGCCTGGGCCTGGCCCTGTTCGGCGCCTTGACCCTGATCAACGCCTTCGCCCAGGCCCTGGGCGACATGGCCAAGTTCCAGTCCTGGCAGACCGTCGTGCAGTACGGCGCCAAGCCCCTGCTCGACGGCGACAGAACCACCTTCCAGCAGGTGTTGCGCCTGGCCCTGGTGCTGGACGGCGTCGGCGCGCTCATTGGCGTCACCCTCGGAGTCGGCGGCGCCCTGCTGTTCAGCCGCTGGCTGGGCTGGTCGCAGGACCTGGCCCCGGCGGCGGCGCTCTACTGCCTGTCGATCGCCGCCATGACCTCGGCCACGGCGGTGGGCCTGCTGCGCCTGTTCGACCGCTTCAAGGTGCTGGCCGGCGAGCAGGCGATCTCCTCGACCGTGCGCCTGATCGGCTGCGCGATCGCCGCCGCCCTGCATGCGCCCGTCGAGGGTTTCCTGCTGGCCTGGGCGGCGGGCACGGTCGCCTCCTTCACCTACGTCGCCGCCGTCGCGGTCTGGAGCCTGCACGGACGCGGCCTGCTCGACGGTTTCACCTTCAAGGGACCGCTCGGTGCGGGCCTGCCGGGCGTCTGGCGCTTCGCCTGGGCGACCAATTTCAGCAGCACCATCGACGTCGGCTTCACCCACGTGCTGACCCTGGCCGTCGGCGCCCTGGTCGGACCCGGCCCGGCGGCGCTGTGGCGCGTGGGCCGGCAGGTGGCCGACGGCATGGCCAAACCCGCCCGCCTGATGCTGCCCGCCCTGCATCCCGAGTTCGCCAAGCTGCGCGCCCAAAAGAACGACGCCGCCATGCTGCGCCTGGCCCGCCAGATCGGCCTGATCGGCGGCGGGGTCGCAGGGCTGCTGCTGCTGGTCTGCCTGGTCGCCGGCCAATGGCTGCTGACCATCGTCATGGGCGCGGAGTTCGCCCCCGCCGCCGGCATCATGACCTGGCAGGTGGCCGCCGCCGCCATCGGCGTCATGGCCCTGCCGATCGAACCGATGCTGGTCTCGATGCGCGCGGCCGGCGCGGCCCTGCGCGTGCGCCTGGTGGTCAGCGTCGCCTATCTGCTGGCCCTCGCCCCGCTGCTGAAGACCTTTGGTTTGACCGGCGCCGGCGCGGCCCTGGTCCTGGCCATGGCCGGCATGGCGGTCGGCATGTTCCTCACCCTCAGGTCGAAGCTTCGCCATGAAGCCGCCGCCGAGCGGGAGAGCGAAAACGCACTGGCGCGCGAACAGACTTGCATGGACCCCCGGAACGAGCGCAAAGGCGATCCGCAATGACTACGCCCACCGCTTCCGGCCGGACCGTTCGGTTCGCCGACTTTCCGACCCTGACCGCCGCCCTGGATTTCGCCGCGACCGGCGAGACCGGGATCAACCTGCATTCGCTGCGCGGCGAGCTGGTCGAGGCCCTGTCCTACGCCCGGCTGCGCGAGGAGTCCCTCGTGCTCGCCCGCCGCCTGCTGGCGCTTGGAGCCAAGATCGGCGACAGCGTCGCCCTGATCGCCGAGACCGACGGCGACTTCGTGCGCGCCTTCTTCGCCTGTCAGTACGCCGGCCTGGTGCCCGCGCCCCTGCCCCTGCCCGCGCCGCTGGGCGGCCGCGAGGCCTATATCGAGCAGATCGCCCGCATGTGCGCCTCGGCCCATGCGAAGATCCTGATCGGTCCGGCCGGCATGGCCGAGTGGCTGAAGGACATCGGCGCGGCCGGCGATCTGGCCTTCTCCGGTTCGCTGGCCCAGCTGCCGGAAGACGTCGGCGCGGCCCTGCCCGACATCACGCCCGAGCATCCCTGCTACCTGCAGTTCTCGTCGGGCAGCACCCGCTTCCCGACCGGCGTGCTGGTGACCCACAAGGCCCTGATGGCCAACGCCGTCGCCATCACCCGCGACGGCCTGCAGGTGAAGCCGCACGACCGCGCCGTCTCGTGGCTGCCGCTCTATCACGACATGGGCCTGATCGGCTTCCTGCTCAGCCCGCTGACGAGCCAGATGAGCGTCGACCTCTTGCCCACCGGCGCCTTCGTGCGCCGGCCGCTGCTGTGGCTCGACCTGATCAGCCGCAACGGCGGCACGATCGCCTACAGCCCGACCTTCGGCTACGAACTCTGCGCCCGCCGCGCCGAGGCCGCCTCGATCGACCATCTGGACCTGTCGCGCTGGCGCAGCGCGGGCCTGGGCGGCGACATGATCCGCACCGCCCCGGTCGAGGCCTTTGCGGAAAGGTTCGCCGCCGTCGGCTTCTCGGAAAAGGCCTATGTCGCCAGCTACGGCATGGCCGAGGCGACCCTGGCGCTTTCCATGGCTCCGCTGGGCCAGGGCCTGAAGCTGGAGATCCTCGACATCGAGCGGCTGGAGCGCGACGACCTGGCCGTCAGCGTCGGAAGCGACGCCCCGCGCGCCCGCGCCTTCGCCCGTTGCGGTCCCGCCCTGCCCCACCACGAGCTGGAAGTGCGCGACGCCGACGGCGCGGTGCTGGCCGAGCGCCGGGCCGGCCGCATCTTCGCCCGCGGCCCCAGCCTGATGGGCGGCTATTTCGAGCAGCCCGAAGAAACCGCCCGCGTGCTGGCCGCCGACGGCTGGCTCGACACCGGCGACATCGGCTTCCTGGTCGAGGGCGAGATCGTCATCACCGGCCGCGCCAAGGACCTGATCATCCTCAACGGCCGCAACATCTGGCCGCAGGACCTGGAGTGGACCGCCGAGCGCGAGATCCCCGGCCTGCGCAGCGGCGACGTGGCCGCCTTCTCCGTCCCCGGCGACGCCGAGGAGGAGGAGATCGTCACCATCCTGGTCCAGGCCCGCGGCGGCGACGCCGAGAGCCGCGCGGCCCTGGTCGAGACCGTGGCCGGGGTGCTGCGCGCCCGCCACGGCGTCGAGACCCAGGTCAAGCTGGTCGGCGCCCACGCCCTGCCCCAGACCTCGTCGGGCAAGCTCAGCCGCTCCAAGGCCAAGGCCGCCTACCTGGCCGGCGCCTACGAGCGCGCCTGAGGTGGCCCCGGCCGGAAATCGCGTCGTCGCCGTCACCGGCGCGACCGGCTTTCTGGGCCAGCACCTGATCCGGGCCTTGGCCGAGCGGGGCTATGTTCCGCGCATCCTGTCGCGCCGCGACCCGGTCTCGCCGTTCTGGCGCGGGATCGAGCCGCAGGTGGTGCTGGGCGACCTGGGCGGCGCCCAGGCCCTGAAACGCCTCTGCGACGGCGCCGGCGCGGTGATCCACGCCGCCGGCCTGATCAAGGCCGCCTCCCGCGCGGGGTTCGACAAGGTCAATGTGGCCGGCGCCGTCGCGGTCGCCGAGGCGGCCCGTGAGGCCGGCGCCCGCCTGGTGCTGATCTCGAGCCTGGCCGCCCGCGAGCCCCAGCTCTCCGACTACGCCGCCAGCAAGCGCGCCGGCGAAGAGGCGGTGCTGGCCGCCCTGCCGTCGGCCCTGATCGTCCGACCGCCGGCCATCTACGGTCCCGGCGACCGCGAGACCCTGGGCCTGTTCGCCGCCGCTCAGGCCAGCCGCCTGCTGCCGGTGCTGTCGCCCGCCTCGCGCGTGGCCATGATCCACGTGCACGACGCCGCGACCCAGATCCTCGATCTGCTGGAAAGCGACCGCACGGGGCTGGCCTCGATCTGCGACGGCCGGCCCGACGGCTATGGCTGGAGCGAGATAATGGCCGCCGCCGCGACCGCCGTCGGCGCGCCGAGGCCGCGCCTGCTGCGCATCCCGGACGCCGTCATCCACGCCGCCGGAGCGATCGCCGGGATAGCAGGCAAGACCTCAAAACAACCCACGGTGTTCGGTCCGGGCAAGGCGCGCGAACTGTCGCACCCCGATTGGGCCTTTTTGACCGATCCGTCCCTTGCGCCTTCGCCGAGTCGTCACGATGTTGCCGCCGGCTTCGGCGATACGGTCAATTGGTATCGCCTTCACGGCTGGTTGCCGAAAAAATACAGCGACTAGTTCAATTGTGGCAGATATCTGACATGGACGCTGTTACGGTACGGTGACAGTGCTTGTGTCGGGGGCGACTGGCGTTTGGCATGGATACAGTGACGGATCTTAGTTTGCGTGAGATCGGCCTGGCCGCGAGCAAGGTGCTCGGCCGGACCGTCGAGGTGACCCACGACACCCATATCGGCCGCGACCTCGCCGTGGATTCGCTGGCGCTGATGAATATCGTGATGGAGCTCGAAGACACCTTCGACATCTCCATCCCCCTCGATCGCCTCGCCTCGGTGGAAACCACCGGCGACCTCTCCAAACTGATCAACGATCTCCGAACCAAGGCTTGACCGATGGGTCTGTTCGACAAGCATCTGGCCTATCGCGACGCGTATAAGGCCATCCAGCAGGCGGGCGCCGACCCGTTCACCGTCCGTTTCGACGCCGTCGTCTCGCCGACCGAAGGCGTGGTCGAGGGCCGTCCCACCATTCTGCTGGGCACCAACAACTATCTGGGCCTGACCTTCGACGAGAAGGCGATCGCCGCCTCGGTCAAAGCTGTGCAGGAACGCGGCACCGGCACCACCGGTTCCCGCATCGCCAACGGCAGCTTCGAGGCCCACGTGGCGTTGGAGACAGCGCTGGCCAAGTTCTACGGCCGCAAGCACGCCATGGTGTTCACCACCGGCTACCAGGCCAACCTCGGCGTGCTGTCGACCCTGGTGGGCCGCGGCGACCACCTGATCCTCGACGCCGACAGCCACGCCTCGATCTATGACGGCTCGCGCCTGGGCCACGCCGAGGTCATCCGCTTCCGCCACAACGACCCCGAAGACCTGGCCAAGCGCCTGCGTCGCCTCAAGGACGTGCCCGGCGAGCGCCTGATCGTCGTCGAAGGCATCTATTCGATGATCGGCGACACCGCGCCGCTCAAGGAAATCGCCGCCGTGAAGCGCGAGATGGGCGGCTACCTGCTGGTCGACGAGGCCCACTCGATGGGCGTGCTCGGCGCCACCGGCCGGGGCCTGGCCGAGGCCGCGGGCGTGGAAGACGACGTCGACTTCATCGTCGGCACCTTCTCCAAGAGCCTGGGCGCCATCGGCGGCTTCTGCGTCTCCAGCCTCGACGACTTCGAGGTCATGCGGGTGATCTGCCGCCCGTACATGTTCACCGCCTCGCTGCCCCCGGCCGTGGTCGCCTCGACCCTGGTCGCCCTGGAGCAGATGATCGCCAAGCCGCAGCTGCGCGAGCAGCTCAACAGCAACGCCTGCCGTCTCTATGACGGTCTCAACGCCCTGGGCTTCGTCACCGGTCCGGCCGCCAGCCCGATCGTCGCGGCCACCATGCCCGACGTCGAGCGCGCCATCGCCATGTGGAACGGCCTGCTGCAGTCGGGCGTCTACCTGAACCTCGCCCTGCCGCCGGCCACGCCCGACAGCCGCCCGCTGCTGCGCGCCAGCATCAGCGCCGCCCACACCCACGAGCAGATCGACCAGGTCCTCAAGGTGTTCGCCGAAGTCGGCGCGGCGCTCGGCGTCATCGACGGCCAGAAGCGCGCCACCGCCTGAGGCGCGGCGACAAGCTGAAAAGACGAAAGCCCCGGTCGAAAGACCGGGGCTTTTTCGTTGCTCAGATGCTCCCCCTCTGGGGGAGCTGTCGCGGAGCGACTGAGGGGG
>NZ_JBWKPK010000015.1:44176-133992 GCF_059418205.1 Caulobacter sp. GW821-FHT09B11
CTCCGGCCCTCTGGGCCACCTCCCCCAGAGGGGGAGGATCTGAACCCGCAGTCCGCCCCATCCGCCCTTGCGGCTGACGGAGGGTTTCCCGCCACAAGGGCGGGAATGACGGGAGTGAAGAGGTAGCGCCTAGATCTGCGAAGGCGCCAGTTTCGCGTCCACCACCCCCGTCCGCCCCATCCGCTCGGCCGCCAGCAGCGCGACCAGCATCGCCACCGCCAGCACGGCGACGCAGACGCCCAGGCCCTGCCAGCCCCAGCGGCCGACGACCAGCCCGCCCAGCGGCGGGCCGATCAGGGCGCCGCCGGCCCCGAACTGGGTCAGCAGGCCGTTGGCCGCGGCGATCCTCGGATCGTCCGGTGCGCTGGCGCCGGCCAGGCTGGGCAGGCGGGCGAACACCATCGGCGAGGCGATCCCGCTCAGCAGCAGGGCCAGGCCCGCGACGATCGACACCGCGACCGCGCCCCGCTCGATCACCGCCGGATGGAAGACGAAGACCGACACCAGCGCCGCCGCCACCAGCGCCGGAACCACGGTGGCCACCACCGCCCGGCGCGGATCGACGCCCGCCCCGTGCAGGATGCGCACGGCGATGGCCGAGGCCGGCAGGGCGGTCAGGGAGACAAGGCCGGTAGCCAAGCTGGCCCCCGACAGGCTCGCCCCTACCCGCTCGGTCAGGAAGCTGGGCAGCAGCATGGTCAGGGCGCAGACGAAGACGGTGTAGAGCCCGAAACCAAAGGTCAGCACCACGGCCGCCGGGGCCGGCCAGGTCATCCTGGCCTCGCTACGCGTTCCCCGCGCCTGCCGCGCCGCCGCCAGCAGGCCCAGGCCGCACAGCACCGCCCACAGCAGCAGCGCCCCCTTCGGGCTGGTCGCGGCCACGGCCAGGCCCGTCACGCCGCTGCCGACGGCGACGCCGACCGGCACGAACGTGCTCCACAGCACCAGCGCCGGGCCGCGGATCCTGTCGGGCGCGATGGCGGCGATCATGGTCGGGGCGGCGATCACCACCAGCACGTAGCCGACGCCCTCGACCGCCCGGGCCGCGAACAGCACGCCGACGTTCGGCGCCAGGGCCTCGACGACGCTGGCGGCCAGCAGCACCAGGAGACCGCTGACCAGGAACCGCCGCCCGCCGAACCGGCCCAGCGCCAGGCCCGCGGCGATGCCGAATACCGCCCCGCCGATCTCCAGCAGCGACACCAGAAGGCCCGCCTGAGCCAGCGACAGGTGGAAGGTCTCGCGCAGCACCGGCGCCAGCACGGCGATCTTGGGCAGTTGCGCGGCGGCCAGCACCCCGATGAGCCAGAGCGCGATGATGTTCAGCCATGTACGGATCATGCGCGCGGTCTAGGGCGACCCGTCGCGCGAGGGAACGCAAAACTTATGCGTGGGAAGAGATCGTCCTCTCTTCTTCCCATCATTCCCGCCCTTGCGGCGGCCCCCCCTGGGTCCGCTTGAACGGGAAGCGCAAGCGGGCTGCTTAGCAGCCCGCCTCACCTGCACCTGCGGCTGACAGAGGGGTTCCCGCCACAAGGGCGGGAATGACGGGAGATTGGAGAGGCTTGCGCCAGCCTACCCGACCGTCGTCGCCAGGCGGCCCGTGCGGCCGTCCGACAGCGGTATGGTCTCCCACTGCAGCAAACCCGGACGGATCGGGATCTCGTCGTTGCTGTTAGCGCCGGTCTCGAAGCGCAGCTGCTGATACGGCCGCTCGAACCAGCCGTGGTCGGCCAGGCCGCCCTGGGCCGCCACGACCCCGGGGCTGGCGAAGCGCCACAGCGAGGTTCCCAGCATCTCGGACGCGTCGATCGTCCAGGTCGCCGCCCGCGGCCGCGACACCGCCAGCAGCTGGTGGGTGGCGTCGCAGACCAGGTGCACCGGCAGGGTTGAGGTCTCGACCAGCCGCTTCAGGGCCGCGTCGCCGCGATGGTCGGCCTGGGCGGCGATCAGCGCCACGATCCGCTCGCGATGGACCTCGTCCGGCTCCTGCGCCCCGCTTTCCCAGCGCGACACGGTCGCCTGCGACACCGCCAGCAGCTCGGCCAGATGGCCCTGCTTGACGGCGTTGAGGCGCCGGAACCTGCGCAAGGCCCGGCCGACGGGAAGGTCGTGCAGCATGGCTTCAGGGTAACGCCGCGTCCGCGCGGAGGCTAGCCGCCCCGCGCCCGCCGCCATTTCCACAGCCGCAGCAACACGCCCGGCGCGGCCAGCACCGGATGGCGTTCGCGCCAGGGGGTCAGTTCGACCTTGAAGCCGGTGTGGCGTTCGATCTTCCAGGCGGCGTAGCGGGCCGCGCCCTGGAAGGTGAAGGCCGCCTTGACCAGCCGGGCGACGTTCAACGGCTTGCCGAGGTTGCGCCGCAGCCGCCAGGCGCTCTTCAGACGCTTGCGCTCGATGGCCGACATCTCGGGAACCGGCCGCCCCTCGCCGTCCAAGCGGCCGTCGTCGGCCCAGCAGGCCGGCAGCAGGCGCTGGTAGTGGCCGGGATCGAAGGCCAGGATCGAGGCCTCGCGGCCGGACTTCTCGACCCGGAACTCGGCGGCGTAGGTCTCCTGGAACAGCGCCGTCCAATAGGCCTCCGGCGCGCCCTCCTCGGGACCCAGCGCCGTGGCGAAGCGGGCGGCGGTGCGGGCCGCGCGGCGCACGGCCTCGATCACCGTCTCGCGCGCGGCGGCGTCCACCGCCCAGACCAGGCCCGAGGGCTGGACGAAGCGGGTCCACAGGGTGGTGTCGATCCCCCGGCCCTTCACGGCCTGGGCGAAGCGCGACAGGGTCATGGAGGCGACCTTGGCCCGCAGGGTGACGCCCCCATGGCCTAGATCGTGCTCCAGCTCGTGATAGCTGACGTCGGGCCAGAGAATGCGGGTGGCCACGCCCCGCAGGCCGCGCGGCGGGCGCTCTGTGAGGACGTAGAAGTCCAGCACGCCCGAGAGGTCGCCGGTGCGCAGGATCGAGCCGTAGAACAGCACCGCCTGGGCGCTCGGAAACAGGCTCGTCAGATGCTCGGCGAAGGCGCGGATCGGCGCGGGGATCGGCTGGTCCAGCTCGGCCTCGACCAGCGGCCGGACCGCGCTCATCCGACCACGAAGCGCAGCGGCGCGCCCAGGGCCACCGCCAGCTTGCCGCCCTCGAACACCTCGCCGTCGAGCACGAAGTCGAACTGGCCCGAAGCGTACAGCGCGGCCGGGTCGCGGCGACGGTAGCCGCGCGCCTCGAGGGTCGGCTTGGGCTTGCCCGACAGCACGGTCGGCAGCATGCGCAGCAGGCGCCGGGGCGGCGCATCGACGTCCAGCACCTTCAGCCCCTCGCGCGGCGGGCCGAAGGGCTTGAGGCCGAACGGCAGGCGCTTCAGCGCCGTGGCCAGCAGAACGAAGCGCTCTCCGGCCGGCTGGGCCTCGCCGTCGATGGCCACCTTGACCGCCACGCCCTGGCGCCACTGGTCGCGCGCCCCGCCGAACAGGGCGCCGATCGCGGCCCCGGCCAGGGTCACCGCCACCGACAGGCTCTGGAACACGCCCATGCGGTTGACCCGCTTGGACAGGGCCGTGGCCCGCACAAGCGCGCCCAGGCCGAAGAAGAAGCCCCGCAGCGGCGGGCGGCCGTCGGCGAAGCGCACCTCCAGCGGGGCGCGGATCTTGATCCGGGGCTCAGGGCTCGCGGCGGCGGCCAGGGCCTCTTCCAGCCGCCAGTCGCGCGGCGCGCCCAGGTCAATGGCCAGCACGTTGGTCTTGCCAGAGGGCACCACCGCCAGCATCGGCATGTCGTCGCCGAAGGTCGCGGGCGTCAGGCCCAGCACGTCGCGCACCGTGCCGTCGCCGCCGTCGATGACCAAGAGGTCGATCTTCTCGTCGGCGAAGCGGGCCAGTTCCTCGGACAGCGCCTCGCGCGTCGCCGGCTCGACCACGCGCACGCCCTCGGGCGTCGGCGCATGCACCCGCCCCTGGTTGGCGTGGCTGCGCGGGTTGCGGACGACGCCGACGCGCATCACCGCGACAGCCAGCTCTGGATCGAGCCCTTAGGGGCGGCAAAGCCCTGCAGGATCTGGACGGCGTGGACGACGAAGCAGATCGCCGTCCAGGCGGCCACCAGCACGAAGCCGATGTCCGGGCGGCCGACCAGGGCCGTGGCGGTCAGCAGGATGAGATTGGGGTTGCGACGGGCGGTGATCAGCCGGAAGAAGCTGTCGAACGGCCGCCAGGCGTGCATCTCCAGCTTGAAGAGCGACAGGAAGATCCCCTCCTCCACCCGCTGGGCCACATAGCCGCCGACGACGATGGCCAGCAGCCAAGGCACCCAAGGCATCGACAGGCCGACCGCGAACACGCCGACGTACCAGGCCCACCACCAGAACGGCGGGTGCACCAGGTCGATGCCGTGGTCGAAGACGTTGCCCCACTTCGACGAGGTCAGGGTCACCCGCGCCAGCTTGCCGTCGACGGTGTCGAGGAAGGTCATGATCCACGCGCAGACCAGGCCCCAGCCGAACTGGCCGCGCCAGAACAGCACGAAGGCGGCGATGGTCAGCAGGAAGCCGATGAACGTCACCTGGTTGGGCGTCATCTTCGCCAGGGCGCACCAGCGGGTGACGATCCGCGCCGGGGTCGGCCAGACGTACTTGGTGACCAGATCGGTGACGCCCTTGTACGAGCCCTGGAACAGGCGCTTCTCGACCGCGCGAACGGTGTCCTTGTTCAGGCGCTCCAGCACCGGCGGCTCGCGCTTGCGCAGGGCGCTGTTGTAGGCCGAGCCCACTTCCAGCGCGGTCAGGCGCACGAAGCGCGGATCGACGCTCGAGGGATCGCCGCCGGCCGCCAGGGCCGCGACGGCGGCGTCCGCCGCCTCGGCCGGGGCGTTGACCGCCACAGCCGCGCCGGTCTCGTCGACCAGCACCGCCCAGGGCCGTCCGGCCAGGGCCTTGATCAGCGACTCATCGAACACCCAGCCGGCGTGGACGGCGACAAGGCCCGCCCCGGGGTCACCTTCTCCAGCGCCCTCGACCAGGCCGATCCGACGATAGATGCGCGACAGCCGTTCGCCCGAGGTCATGCCCCAGATGCGTCCCTGGCTCTCGCCCACCGTCACGGCGCGCGAACCTGCCGGATTGATTTCACCCGTCACCGGAACCTAAACCCCTTGAAAGCCGAGGCGATTGATAAGCAGCTTCGTCGCAATCCGCCACAATCGCACCGGCCGCTCTTGTCGATATTCCGCCTCGCCCATCTTTCCGACCCTCACCTGCCTCCACCGCCGGGCGCCTTTCGGCTGCGCGACGTCGCCTCCAAGCGCCTGCTGAGCCGGATCGCCTGGCGCCGCAAGCGCAAGGTCCACCGGCCGGAAGTGCTGGCCGCCCTGGTCGCCGACCTGCAGGCCCACGCCCCCGACCATGTGGCGATCACCGGCGATTTGACCAACTTCGCCTCACAGGCCGAGGTCGACGCCGCGACGCGCTGGCTGCGAACCCTGGGTCCGGCCGAGACCGTCACCGTCAGCCCCGGCAACCACGACGCCCTGGTCGGCGAGAGCGCGCAAGGCCGCTTCGCGCCCTGGACCGCCTGGCTGGGCGACGACGAAGAGGCCGCCTTCCCGCAGGTGCGGCTGCGCGGGCCCGTGGCGCTGTTCAACCTGTGCTCGGCCGTGCCGACCGCCCCGCACCTGGCCACCGGCCGTCTGGGGCCTGAACAGCTGGAAAAGCTCGACGCCCTGCTCGCCGACCCGGCCTATGGCGACCGCTTCAAGGTGGTGCTGCTGCATCATCCGCCCAACGCCGGGGCGGTGTCGTCGCGCAAGGCCCTGGAGGACCAGGCCGACCTGCGCGCCGTCCTCGCCCGCCGCGGCGCCGACCTCGTCCTGCACGGCCACGCCCACGAATCGCTGACGGCGACGATTCCCGGCCCCGGCGGCAGGGCGATCCCGGTGCTGGGCGTGCCCTCCGCGTCGGCCTGGAGCGGCGGCCACTCGCCGGCGCGCTGGCACGCGCTGGAGATCGAGGAGCGCGACGGCGGCTTCTCGCTGCGGGTCGTGGCGCGCGGGCTGGATCCGCAGACCGGCGGGATTCGGGAGCTGGGGCGGTATTTGGTGGTTTGAAGGCGGCGCTGACACACGCCTCACCTATTTTTCTTGCCTCCCTAGGCCTTGTGCCTAGGGCCCATCGCTCAGCTTGCGTGGCGGCGACCGTCTGATCCGCGCCATCCAACGCCTCGCGAGCGGACGCATGGATCCTGGGCACAAGGCCCAGGAAGGCAGAAAAAATGGAACTGAAGAGAGGTAGGAGCCACCCCCCTACTTCCCGTACCGCATCCGCACCCGGATCGTGTTCTCCCCCGACTTCACGTTGAACCGGGCCGAATCGAACGACGGCACGCCGAAGCGCGACGGGGCGTCGTTGGAGAAGCCGTAGCCTTCGGTCGGCACGCCCACGGCGTTGCGGTCGAAGTCCTTGTTGCCGTTGCTGTCGTGATAGACGGCCACCGCATAGATGTCGGCCTTGGGCAGGTTGAAGCAGGCCTCGGTGGTCGGGGCGCTGGCCGGCACCCGCAGGCGCAGCAGCTTGCCACGCGGGGCCAGGAACCGGCTGGGATCGGACGGATAGATCGTCACCGTCACCAGCCCCGAGTCGGACTTCAGCTTTCCGACCTCGACCGTCAGCCGAACGCCCGTGTCGCGTCCGACGCAGTCCTGCTTCGCCGTCGCCGGCGCCGCCATTCCCAGCACGCCCAGCAGCGTCCCTAGCGCCGCCAAGCCCGGAAGAACGGTTCGTGCTTCCATGTAAAACGCCGTGTCCCTATTGTCGCCGCGTCGCGATCCGCGTCCGGACTCGCCCGCAGTATCGGTTGCCGCATGCCCAATCCCACAGCCCTCGCGTTCGGCTATCCCCGCTCGAAAGTCGCGGAGACCGATCGCTGGCTGGTTCTGGTCCGTCCCAAGCAGCCGACTTTCGGGTCTCTCGTCCTCGTATGCAAGGAACCGGCTCACGCCTTTTCGGAGTTGAGCCCCGAAGCCTTCGCCGACATGCAGACGGCGATCGCCGGGATCGAACGCGTTTTGAAGGCCAAGGTTGCGTACGAGAAGATCAACTACCTGATGCTGATGATGGTCGACCGCGACGTCCATTTCCACGTGCTGCCCCGCTACGAGGGCGCGCGCGAACACGAGGGGACGAGCTTCCCCGACGCCGGCTGGCCGGCCGCCCCGGCCCTGGGAACGGCCGTCGCGCTCGACGACGACGCCGTCGCCCGCCTGGCCCAGGACTTCGCCGAGGCGTGGGTCGCCGCGTGAGCCGCAAGAGGAAGAAACCCGATCCGCGGCGGTTGACGGTCCTTGGCCTGATCGACCGCTATCTGCTGCGCCTGCTGGTCTGGCCCCTGGTCGGGTGCCTGGGCCTGACGGTCGTCGCCCTGCTGCTGGAGCGCGTGCTGCGCCTGCTCGACCTGTTGTCGCAGAGCAGCGCCCGCTTCGACTACGTCACCCAGCTGGCGCTCAACCTGGTGCCGCACTATCTGGGCCTGGCCCTGCCGGTGGCGTTCTTCGTGGCGCTGTTCATCGTCATCAGCAAGCTGTCGGACGGCTCGGAGATCGACGCCCTGCTGGCCGGCGGCCAGTCGCTGGAGCGGGTCGCCGCCCCCTTCGTCTGCATCGGCCTGGCGCTGAGCGTCTTCAGCATCGCCGTGTTCGGCTACGTCCAGCCCTACAGCCGCTACGCCTATCGCGCCGTCATGCACGCAGCCGTCAACGCCGGTTGGAACGGCCGCCTCTCGGGCGGCGCCTTCATCGACGACGACGGTTCGCTGATGACGGCCGACAGCGCCGACCTCGCCGGCCAGACCCTGACCCGCGTCTTCATCCGCCGCCCCGACGCGGCCGGCCACGAAGAGCTGATCACCGCCGCCAGCGCCACGCTGCAGGTCGCCGCCGACGGCAAGACCGTGACCATGCGCCTGAGGTCGGGCCGCCGCATCGGCAGCGACGCGCGGGGCAACTACCGGAGCCTGGCCTTCGACGACCTGACCACCCAGGCCCCGCTGAAGGCCGCCGCCGGGCTCCTGCGCGCCAGGGGCGGCGACGAGCGCGAACTGACCCTCGGCGAGCTGGTCCGCCAGGCGCAGTCGCCCAACCCGGTGGTGCCCAAGGCCACCCTGTGGGCCGAGTTCTACGGCCGGCTGGCCCGCGCGGCCTTCCTGCCGTTCCTGCCGCTGCTGGCCTTCCCGCTGGGCCTGGCCGCCAAGCGCGGCAACCGCGCGCCGGGCCTGCTGCTGGCCGGGGTGCTGCTGCTGGCCTTCCAGCACAGCCTGCTGCTGGGCCAGAGCCTGGCAGAGTCCGGCCGTCTGGCGGCAATCCCCGCCGTCGGCGCGCCGTTCCTGATCTTCACGGGCCTGGCCGTCTGGCTGTTCGTCGGCAGCCGCACGCGGCCCGGCGACACGCCGATCTCGCGCCTCGTCCTGGCCATGAGCGCCTGGTTCCGCCGCATGATCAAACTTCTCCAGCCCAAGGAGCGCGCCGCATGAAGCTGCCGCTCTACGTCCTGGGCGCCGTGGCCACCCGCGTGCTCGGCGCCATCCTCATCCTGATGGCCATCCTGCAGATCCTCGACCTGCTGGAGGTCACCACCGACATCCTCGACCGCGGCCTCGGCGTCGCCGGGGTGTTCTACTACGCCGCCCTGCGCGCCCCGCGCCTGTTCGAGCAGGTCGCGCCGCTGGGCGTGCTGGCCGGCGGCCTGTTCGCCTTCTCGCAGCTGGCCCGCGAGAACGCCGTGGTCGCCATGCGCGCCAGCGGCATCTCGGGCTATCGCATCGTGCTGATGGCCGTGCCGGTCGCCGTCGCCGTCCTGTCGCTCGACGCCCTGTGCGCCCAGGTGATCTCGCCGCGCACCGACCCGACGCTCAGCGCCTGGTGGGCCGCCACCACGCCGGTCGCCGACCGCAAGCCGCCGACCGCCCGCACCTTCCGCGCCGGCGAGGACCTGGTCACCGCCAAGGAAGCGGTCGCCAACGGCGGGGAGCTGCGCGACCTGACCATCTATCGCCGCGACAAGTCCGGCGCCCTGACCGAACGGGTCGCGGCCCCCGTCGCCAGCTTCCAGAACGGCGCCTGGCGGCTGGTGAAGCCCGTCACCACCCGCTTCATCGGCGACCGTGTGGAACCCATGGTCGCCGCCTCGGCCACCTGGCCCACCGCCCTACGCCCCGCCGACGTGCAGGCCCTGTTCGCCGACGCCCCCGCCCCTTCGGCCGCCTCGGCCCGCCGGGCGCTGGAGAACGGCGGCTCGGACCGGCCGCAGAGCTTCTACGCCACCCGCCTGCAGACGGCCTTCTCCGGACCGCTGGCGGCCCTGGTCATGCTGCTGCTCAGCGCGCCCGTCGCTTGGGCCAATTTCCGCAGCGGCCAGGGCGCGGTCCTGCTGACCTCGGGCCTAGCCGCCGGCCTCGTCTACCTGGTCGCCGACGGCCTGCTGTCGGCCCTGGGCGAATCCGGCGCCCTGTCGCCGATCCTGGCCGCCTGGGCCGCCCCCGCCGTCTTCGCCGCCCTCGCGGTGCGCGCCTTCGTATCCCTGGAGGGATGATGCCTTTCGATTCCGCGGCCGAGGCGATCTCGGTCCTGCCCGTGCGCACGCCCGAGGAGCTGAAGCGCTTCATCGCCCTGCCCGCCCGCCTCAACGCCAGGGATCCCAACTGGATCACGCCGCTGTTCCTTGAGCGGACCGAGGCCCTGTCGCCCAAGACCAACCCGTTCTTCGCCCACGCCCAGGTGCAGCTGTTCCTGGCCGTGCGCGGCGGCCGCGACGTCGGCCGGATCAGCGCCCAGATCGACGAGCTGACGCCGCAGAAGACCCCCGGCCGCCTGGACGGCCACTTCGGCCTGATCGCCGCCGAGGATGACGCCGACGTCTTCGCCGCCCTGTTCGCAGCGGCCGAGTCCTGGCTTCGCGAGCGTGGCCGCACCCACGTCATGGGTCCGTTCAACCTGTCGATCAACGAGGAGGTCGGCCTGCTGGTCGACGGCTTCGACACCCCGCCGATGGTGATGATGGGCCATGACCCGGCCTATGCCGGCCGCCGCGTCGAGCAGCAGGGCTACGCCAAGGCCAAGGACGTCTACGCCTACTACGCCCCGATGCACGTCGACCTGCCGCCGGCCGTGCGCCGCCGCGCCGAGCGCCCGCCGGCCGACGGCGTGGTGCTGCGCCAACTCGACATGAGCCGCTACGACGAGGAGGTCGCCACCCTGACCGACATCCTCAACGACGCCTGGAAGGACAACTGGGGCTTCACCCCCACCACCGAGGCCGAGACCGCCCAGCTGGCCAAGGCCCTCAAGGCCGTGATCGACAAGCGCCTGACCTGGTTCGCCGAGATCGACGGCGAGGCCGCCGGCTTCCTGGTGTTCCTGCCCAACGTCAACGAGGCCATCCGCGACCTGGGCGGGAAACTGCTGCCGTTCGGCTGGGCCAAGCTGCTGTGGCGGCTGAAGGTCAAGCGCGTGAAGTCGGCCCGCATTCCGCTGATGGGCGTGAAGCGCAAGTTCGCCGAAGGCATCCGCGGCCGCATGCTGCCGTTCCAGATGATGCACGCCGGCCGCACCTCGGCCCTGGCGCTGGGCTACGAGCGCTTCGAGATCTCGTGGGTGCTGGAAGAGAACATGCCCATGCGCCGCATCGCCGAGGCCATCGGCTCGGAGATCTACAAGACCTATCGCGTCTACGAGAAGGCGCTGTGACGACCAGCTTCAAGGCCCTCGTCCTGGCCGGCTCGCGGCCGGGTGAGATCGACAGCGCCGCCGCCTATGCCGGCGTCTCGCACAAGGGGCTGATCACGCTGGAGGGGCGCACGCTGCTCGACCGGGTGCTGGGCGCGGTGCAGGCGGCGGGCGCGCAATCGGTCGGCGTCTCGACCTCCGACGCGGCCATCGTCTCGGCCCTGCCGGCCGGCGTCGCGGCCATCGCCGCCTCGACCGAAGGCCCCAGCCAGAGCGTGCGCGAGGGCGCGGAGGCGCTGGGCTTCCCGCTGCTGATCACCACGGTCGATCATGCGCTGCTGAAGCCCGAGTGGATCACCCAGTTCCTGGCCGACGCCCCGCAGGGCGCCGACGTCGCCCTGATGCTGGCCCCGGAAGAGCGCGTGCGCGCCGCCGCGCCGGACACCCAGCGCACCTATCTGAAGTTCCGCGACGGCCGCTTCTCGGGCTGCAATCTCTTCCTGTTCCGCAGCGAGGCCGCCCTGCCCGCCATCGCCCTGTGGCGCCGCGTCGAACAGAACCGCAAGCAGCCCTGGAAGATCGCCGCCATGCTCGGCCCGGGCCTGCTGGTCCGCTACCTGCTGGGCCTACTGACCCTCGACGAAGCCATCGCCCGCCTCGGCGCCCTGGCCGGCGTCAAGGCCGCCGCCGTCCGCGCCCAGGACGGCCTGGCGGCGGTCGACGTCGACAAGCCGGCGGACCTCGACCTGGTGCGCAGGATCGTTGGCGAGACGGTCTGAACGCGAACTGGGGGGAACCATGCGCGTCACCATGCGGATCTTCTGGGGCTACCCGGACACCGACGCCGTCGGCCAGACGGTCGATGCCTTCGCGCCCCTGCTGGCCGCCGACTGCGAGACGGCCCCGCCGTTTGAGCACATCGAAGAACTCTGCTTCGCCTTCGGCGTCGATCACCCCGCCTCGTCCACGCGGCGCGAGAGCAGCGGCAGCTTTTCGCGCGCCGACCGGACCTTCATCGCCAGCGCTGGCCTCGACTACGACGCCTGGATCGGCCAGCGCTGGCCCGACCGCGTCGAGGCCGTCACCGCCGGCGCCAAGGCCGCCCTGACCGCCGTTCACAAGACGCGGATCACGCCGGCCGAGCGTGACGCGATGACCGCCGCCATCGATCGCGCGGCAAAGGCCCTGAAGGCCTAGCCGCCCGAGACCCCGGCGACCCTGAAGCCAATCTACGTGCATGCGACGGCCGAGGGCGGAATACAGTCCATCGGCTTCATGCCGCCGCCAGCCGCCATGGCCTCGCTCCTGACGACTAGCCCGGTCGAGGTGCAGCCTGCCGACATCGCCGCTTATCTGGCCAGCTTCCGCCCGGCCGAAGAGCCCGTCGCGACGATCAAGCTGCACAAGCGCATCGACGGACGCCTGCACTATCACGAGGCGTGGGTCGACGGCGATACGGTGGTCGAGCACTTCGGTCCCTGCGGCGAATGCGGCGCGATCGTCGAGCACCCCGCCGCCGATGCCCGCACCCAGCGCAAGATCATCGAGCGCATCGCCTCCGCCGCGCGCGCCGACGGCTTCAAGGCCATTGCGGAATCGCGGATGGCCGGCCTGCTGGTCAGCGTTCCTATCGACGGCATGGGCTCTGTCGAAGACCTCGACCGCCGCCACGCCCTGGAGGATTTCCTCGACGAGATCACCGGCTGGCTGGGCCTGGGCCATTGCGACAGCGGTTCCAACGGGTCGGGGTCGATGGAGGCCTTCTGTCTGGTGGTCGACTACAAGGTGGCGGCCGAGGTGATCGGTCGCGAACTGGCCGCCTCGCCGTTCGCAGATTTCGTCGTAAGCCGCGAACCGCGCTAGCGCCTCGCAACGTTCAGCGCCTCGCGCTGGGCGAACACCCGCGTCACCTCGGCCATGTTCTCCTCGCCCCAGGCGCACAGCGGCACCAGAGCCTGCGCCAGACTGACGCCCAGCGGCGTGAGGCTGTAGTCCACCCGCGGCGGCACCACCTTGTAGTCGGTCCGCTTCACCAGGCCGTCGGCCTCCAGTTCCTTGAGCTGCTGGATCAGCATCTTGTCGCTGACGTCGCGCACGGCCCGCCGCAGCTCGCCGTAGCGGGTCGGGCCGCCCTGGGCGAGGAAGTAGAGGATCAGCGGCTTCCACTTGCCGGCGACGACCCGCAGCGTGGCGTCCAGGCCGCAGGTGAAGCCGGGCAGCGTCGGGGTGCAGGCCTGGACCTGCGGCGGGAACGGGTTCGAAGGGTCTGACGACATTTCTTGGGCACTTACCAAAAGGTGCATACTTGTCGATAGGTGGGTAGCTCGCCAGCTCTGTGCAACCTCATCGAAGGAGCACATCATGAGCAGACTACAGGGCAAGACGGCGGTCATCACGGGCGGCGGAACCGGCATCGGACTGGGCGCCGCCAAGCGGTTCATCGAGGAAGGCGCGTTCGTCTACCTCTTCGGACGGCGACAGGAGCAACTCGACGCCGCCGTGGCCCAGCTCGGATCTTCGGCGCGGGCCATCGCCGGCTCGGTCACCGACCTTTCCGATCTCGACCGGCTGTACGAGACGGTGAAGGCCGAACGCGGCGGGCTCGACATCGTGTTCGCCAACGCCGGGACCGGATCGTTCGCCCCGCTCGGCGAGATCACGCCCGAGCACTACGACCAGATCTTCGACGTCAATGTGAAGGGGCTGGTGTTCACGGTGCAGAAGGCCCTGCCGCTGATGTCGGAGGGCGGGTCGATCATCCTCACCGGGTCGAGTACGGGGGTGATGGGCACCCCGGCGTTCAGCATCTACAGCGCCACCAAGGCGGCCGTCCGCAACCTGGCGCGCAGCTGGGCGCTGGACCTGCGCGGCACGGGCGTGCGCGTCAACGTGCTGTCGCCGGGACCGATCCGCACCGAACTGGCGCTCGAGATCGTCGGCGAGGAGACCTTCGACGCGCTGGGCGCCACGACGCCGGTCGGGCGCCTGGGCGATCCGTCCGAGACGGGCGCGGCAGCCGCGTTCCTGGCCTCGTCGGACAGCAGCTTCATGACCGGCGGCGAGGTCTTCGTCGACGGCGGCCTGGCCCAGGTCTGACACGGCCCGCCATGTGAACACGAGGGCTTCGGCCGAACCGAAGCCCTCAACTCCCCTCCCCAGTGGTCGCCGACTGGCGAGCAGCACCTTGAAAATCAAAGGTTTTCGGCGCTATCGCCCGATAGGAGCCTTTCCAAGTCCGTGTCCGGCGCCTATCTGGCGGGAAACCGTCCGCCTGCGGCGTGACGGGGCCGATCCACAGTCTCGTAAGCTTGTCCGTGTTCCGATCTCTCGTCCGCGCCGCCGCCCTCGGCGGTCTTCTGCTGCTGTCGGCCTGCGCCAGCGTCCATATCCCCGCCACGCCGCAGACGGCCTTCGGCCGCAGCGAGACCAGCACCCTCTCCGAAGGCGTCACCTACTGGAGCGAGACGCGCGAGAACCCGCTGCGGCAGGTGTTCCACGTCGTGCGGCTGGATCTGGCCAATCCGAAGGTTCAGCTGTTCGTCTCGCCGCCCAATGACGGGGCCGGCCAGTATCACGCCCGCACCACGTCGGACTTCGTGACCGCCTCGGGCGCCCTGCTGGCCGTCAACGCCAGCTATTTCACACCCTTCAAGCCCGGCGCGCGCGGCGGCGACGACTTCGTGCCGCATGCCGGCGAGCACGTCGATCCGGTCGGCAAGGTGATCGTCGCCGGCGCCGTCGTCGCCCCGCCGGAGGTTCCGGAGGTCGATCCGCGCGTCAACGCCATCCTCTGCATCCACCCGTCGTTCGTCGAGATCCGCTCGGGCCACACCTGCCGTTGGGACGTGATCGACGCGGTGGCCGCCGGGCCGGTGCTGCTGGTCGACGGGGCCGAGCAGTCGTTCAGGCACGCGGGACCGAAATACGCCGCCGACCGCCATCCGCGCACCGCCCTGGGCGTCTCGGCCGACGGCCGCACCGGCTGGCTGGTGGTGGTCGACGGCCGCCAGACCGTGATCAGCGAGGGCGCGACCCTGGCCGAGCTGACCGCCTTCTTCCGCGACCTGGGCGCGGCCGACGCCATCAATCTGGACGGCGGCGGCTCGACCACCCTGGCCGTGGACGACGGCTTCGGCCGCCCGCGCGTGCTGAACTCGCCGATCCACACCGGCGTGCCCGGTCGCGAACGGCCGGTGGCCAACCATCTGGGCGTGCGGGCGCCGAACGCCCGTTAGGCCTGTGGCGACAGGAAGCTGGCAGCGACGTTGCTGAGCGGCCCCGGCCAGTCGCCGAACACGATGGAGCCCGAGAGCGGGTCGGTCGACACGGACGGGAAGCACAGGTTCAGCCTGAATTTCAGCAGCTCGTCGCTGGTGCTGGCGGCCATGATCGACAGCGGAAAGCCGATGGCCGGCGCGTCGTCATAGATGAACAGCAGGCCGGTGAACGGCGAGATCACCGGCGCGGCCGGATTGGGGAACGACAGCGTTCCCGTCACCGGAACCACCTCGCACCGCGCGCTCGAGGCCGCCTCGGGGGCGGTGCAGGCCGCCGCCAGCAGGCCGACCTTGTCTTCGGGAACGACCAGGGCCAGTTCGTATTCGAAGCCCACCTGGCCGTCGGCCAGGATGTCGGGCTTGTAGACCGTCAGCTTGAGGGTGGTGGCGTCGGGCATGGCGCATCCTCGATCCGTGGCGGCGCGACGATTTCGCGCAACCTATGATCGCATTGACGCATGACACATTCTTTGGAGGAACGACGATCGCCGTTCCCAGGAAGAGGATCGCGCGCCTGCCGAAAGAGCGGGCGCCGTTCCGCCGTTTCAGGCCGGGGTCGCCTCGGCGGCCGCCCAGGCTTCCGCCAGCTCGCGGTTCTTGGGCAGGTCTTCGGGGAAGTCCATCTCGGCCCAGTCCAGGCCTTCGATCGAGCGCACGGCCACGGCGTCGTGGGCGCGGGCGATCTGGTCGATGGCCGAAAGGTACCAGCGGCGCAGGCCCTCGGGCGTGCGCAGGGCCCGCTCGACGATGTCGGTGAACAGGGCCGCGCCCTCGGGCTCGAAGCGGAGGAAGCCGATCGACTCGGCGTCATAGGTGGTGATGGTCTTGCCGATCTCGCGCAGGGCGTCGCCGTCGGTGCGCACCTTCATGTCGTCGGCGTCGTAGCCGCCCTTGCGGTCGATGGTGACGGTGATCGGCGCGGGCGGGGCCGACAGCAGGCGCTCGGCGATGGCCGGCTCGAACAGGGTGTCGCCGTTCAGCAGCAGGAACGAGCCCTGCATCTCGGCGCGCGCCATCCACACCGAGGCCAGGTTGTCGCTGACGCTGTAGAACGGGTTGAACAGGGTGCGCAGCGTCAGGCCCGGCAGGCGCAGCTTGGCCAGCTCGGCCTCGACCAGGTCGGCGGCGAAGCCGGTGACGACCACCACCTCGGCGACGCCGGCGCGGTGCAGGTGGCGGATCTGCCATTCCAGGACCGAACGGCCCGACAGCTCGACCAGGCACTTGGGCCGGGTGTCGGTCAGCGGCGACAGGCGCTTGCCCTGCCCGGCGCTGAGGATGATGGCTTTGACCGGCGACTGCATGCGGGAAACTCGAACGCGCCGCGCGAGGCGGCGAAGGCGGAACGAAAAGGGCGAGGAAGCGACTCGAAGCGAGCCTTACCAGCGCAAATTGGTCGCGACCATAGCCGCGGCAAGGCCCGACGTCCCGCAAAAGCCCGATTTGCGACAATGTGCGCCGGTCGGCGCGCCCTTCCCTCGCCCCCGATCGTCATCCCGGAAACGGTGAAGCCGTTGTCAGGGACCGAGGGCCGGCGCACCGAGCGGCCAGACGCTCGAGGTCGCCGCCGCGCCCAGTCACCTGGGTCCCGGCTCTACCGCCCGCCTTCGCGGGCGTTCGGCCGGGATGACGACCAGAGAGGATCAGGCCTCGACCGTAGCCCCGACCTTCGCCGCCGCCGTCGGATGCAGCCGCTTTTCGATCGCCGCGTCGATGCTGGCTCGGAAGTCCACCATGCCGGCGTTGACCGGCTCGTAGACGGCGTAGTCGACCGAGCAAGGATCGCCGCCCTGATACGGCGGGTCGGGATGGTATTGGATCGACAGCTGCACCTTCTGGGTCGCCAGGGCGGCCTTGTCGGCCGCGTCCGGCCCGCCCGCCAGATCGGTCACGATCGTCTGAACCATGAACAGCGACTCGTCGACCGTCGACGAGATGCCCCCGCCGGTGACGCGGTTGCCGTCCTTCACCCAGCGCGGGCAGCCGTTGACCACCGTCACGTCGGGGAACAGCTTCAGGCAGTCGATGAAGGCCCAGTGGGTGGTCGCCCGATAGCCGTCCAGCAGGCCGGCCGAGGCCAGGATCAGCCCGCCGGTGCAGACCGATACGACATAGGTCGCCGTCTTGGCCCGCTCGACCAGGAAAGCCAGCAGGTCCTTGTCGCCGATCGTCTCCTGCAGGCCGTTTCCGCCGCCCGGCACGAACAGCATGTCGAGATGCGGGCACGAGCAGAAGTCGTATTCCGCCACCACCTTCAGCGGGCCGGAGGTCTGGATCGGCTGGGTGGTGGCGGCCACCACCGCCACCTGGCTCGTCCGGCCGATCACCGAGGCGTCGAAAAAGGCGAACACCTCATGCGGACCCGAGACGTCGAGGATGTCGACGCCCGGGTAGAGCACGATGCCCACCGTGAACGGCGGCAGATCGGGCTGCGGCGGGGCCGCCAGTCGCGCATCGCTCATTGCGACACCGCGATGAACGAGGCCACCACCCCGGCCGGCTCGCCGTTGTGCGGCTTGGCGCGCACCACCGTGCCCACCAGCGACGGCACCTGGTCAACGCCGTCGGGCCAAGTGTAGCCCGGCCAGCAGTGATAGTCGTACTCCCAGCCGGCGGTGGGCGTGCCGTCGCGGCCGTAGCCGTCGATGGCCAGGGTGACCGGCCCCTCGCAGTCGGTGGTGATCACGCCCTTCAGGTCCAGCACGTAGCCGCCGCCCATGTCGAGCGTGCCGACCAGGGTGTTCGGCGTCGGGCTCTCGAAGGTGAACACCCCCTCGCCCCAGATCAGGCTGAGCGCGGTCTGGGCGTCGCCGTCCACCAGCTCGGGATTGTTGAGGTAGCTGCGATAGGTCCACTTGCCGTCGAACGTCATGGGATCCTCCCTCTCAGGCCTTCGGTTCGCGCCCCGTCACTGGGCGTGTACGACGATGTCCAGCACCTGCGGCACGGCCGCGGTCGCCCCGGCGTCGCCGTGATGGGCGTGCGGCGCGGCGGCCGACAGGCGCGGCGCGCCGCCCAGCCGCACCAGGCGGATGTTCAGCCCCGAGGCCGGCGCGGCGGCGCCCAGCCCCCGGGCCTTGGCCAGGGTCGCCAGCGGCGGCGACAGCGGCACGGTGAAGCTGACCGGACGGGTCACCAGGTGACGGCCGAACATCGAGAGGGTGGTCACGAAGCCGGGCGAATTGACATCGACGGCCTGGCCTTCGGGCGTGTTGACCACCACCGCCAAGTCGTTGGCGTGCTCGAACGGCGGCAGGTCGATGGTGATGGTCGCCAGCAGGCTGGTCCCGCCCGGCTTGGCGGCCTGCGCCAGGACGGCGGCCGGCACGGCGACGTCGCCCACTCCCAGGGTGCCCGGACCAGGCGCCTTCAGCTTGGCGGCGTACTTCGTCGCCGGCGCCGGCTTGCCGGCCTTCAGCTTGGTCGTCCCCGCCGGGGGCACGACGTTCTCGCCCGAGCCGGGCTGGTAGTCGTAGTCGAAGGTTCCGATCGTCTCGTAGGCGCCGGCCAGGGCCTTGTCGCCCGTCACCAGCTGACCGTTGGAGTCGTGGAAGAACAGGAACGGCTCGGCGCGCCATTGGCCAAGGTCGCCGCGCGGGTTCAGGTAGCTCTTGTTGTCGTCGGGCAGGGTCGGATAGCCGTAGCCCTGCTGCTTGCGGGTCCACACGTCCCAGATGCGGTCGATGTTGGCGTGGTGCAGGAAGAACAGCGGATCGACCGGCGACAGGTTCGACTGCATGAAGCCGTCGCCGTAGGTCGTGTTGCCCTTGTCGTCGGTCCAGATGCCGCCGACGCAATTGTGCACCTTGTTGTGCGGCTGGCCCTCCATCACCCCGAAGCCGGTGATGCTGCTATGGAACTGCGACTTGGGGCTGGCGAAGCCGATGAAGTCGCGCGGCGACAGGGCGTTGTCGAGCATCCAGGACGACACGGCCCGGTTTGTGACGCCGTCGAAGCCTGGGTTCTGCGGGGTCGAGCCGCGCGCGTTGGGCGGCGCGAAGAACATCGGCCCGCCCTTGGGCCCGATGTCGAACAGCAGGTCGGCCGGGAAGCGCAGGCCGCGGATCAGCAGCTGCCCGTTCTGCGCCGGGGTCAGGTTGTTCCAGAACGTCTCCAGCACCGGCCCATAGGCCTTGTTGAAGGCGTCCAGGCTCTGGATGTAGGCGCCGTTGTTCGGGTTGAGCACCCCTTCGAACATCTGCGCCGGCACCTTCGGGTCGGCGGTCCAGTCCCAGTAGGGGAAGGCGAAATCGGGATCGCCGCTGATCTTGCGCACGACCTGCTCGAAGTAGCCGACATAGCCGCGGTGCCAGACCACGAACCACCAGTTGCCGTGCGGGCAGTCGACGGTGTGGGTCAGGGCGTGATTGTACCAGTTGTTGGGATCCTCCGGCGGCAGGGCCAGCATGATCTTGACGGCCTTGGCGTAGCTGGCCAGGGCCTTCTGGCCTTGCGGGCTGCTAACGTTCCAGCGCCGCCAGCGGGCCTTGGTCGGGGCGGCCGGCTGGGCCAGCCCCTGCCCCGCCGTCAGCATGCCCAGGGCGGCCGCGCCGCCGCTGGCCATCAAGGCGCGGCGCGACAGCGGCAGGGAGGGACCGGCGGCAGGGTCATGGGTCATGGAAGGGCTCTCGGAATTTGAAGACGAACGACGGCCTCCGGCGCGCTCATCGCGCCGGAGGCCGGAAGGCATGGGCTCAGTGGTGGCCGTGCGAGACGCCGCCGGCGCCGTCGGGCAGCACGATCTGGACGTTCTGCATCATGCCCTGGTCCTCGTGGTCGAGGATGTGGCAGTGCAGGACGTACTCGCCGATGTAGCGCTGGTAGCGGGTGCGGACGATCAGGGTGTAGGGCAGATAGGGTCCGTTCTCGACCTTCTGGGCGCTCTTGACCCACAGGGTATCCTTCCAGACGCCCTTCAAGCCAGGATACTGCGGATCCACGCCGTCGAGACCGAATTCGTCGACCGCCCCCGGCACGCTGACGTCCTTGCCGGTCGGGTCCAGGATCTTGACGATCTGGAACGGGTTCACATGGATGTGGAACGGGTGGCTGACGAACTCCGAGCGCAGCTCCCACTCCTGGGCGGTGCCCAGCACCAGGGTGCGGTCGATGCGGTCGGGCGCGTAGGGTCGCGGCGCATAATCCTGCGAGCCGACCTCGAACTGCACCGGCATGTTGGTGTTCTGGCCGGGAATGGCGATGTTGAAGAGCACCTTCTCGGTCTTCGAGCCCTTGATCTCGGCGTCGGTGATCGTCGGGTGCGGCACGAAGCGGGTCAGCTTCAGCCCGTCCTTGAGGTCGGCCACGACGCTGGCGCGCACGTCGGTCGGCATCTGGACGCTGGCCGCGGCGACCAGTTCGGCGGTGACGAAGGCCGGGATGTCCTTGACCTCCTGGCCCGGCGCGACGGCGACCTTGCCCAGCAGGCGGGTGCCGACGGCCTCGCCGTTGACCGTGCCGGCGGTCGAGGTCTGCGCGTCGAGCATGCAGTAGTTGCCCGCCTTGGGGAAAACCACCAGCAGGTCGTTGCGGTAGCCCGGCTGCAGGGTGACGACCGTGGTCTTGCGGGCCTGGGCGTCGGTCAGGCCGTCGTCGGCGACGATGTAGACCGGAACCGGCTCGCCGACGCAGTAGGTCTTCTGGAACTTGGGACCGTCGGCGGCGGCCAGGCGATCAAGGGCCGCGGCGCCGCCGTCGGCCATCTTCACGAACTGCAGCGAGATGGTGTCGCGCACCCCGGCGTGGATCATCCGCCAGCGGGCCAGCTCGCCCTGCTTGGCCGGCAGGGTGGCCAGCACCTGGCCGTTGATGCTGGTGTAGCGGCCCGACTGCCCCCAGCTGCCCGGCCCGAAGCCGTTGCCGTTGGCGTCGCTGTAGAACTCGATGACGCCGGTGTCGCCCGGGTCGCAGACCCACTCGATCACATTGCCCTGGGCGTCGGTCTTGACCTTGATGTTGCCGCTGCTGTCGAGGCAGGCGTACTGGATCTGCTGGAACACCAGCAGTTTCTCGGGGATCGGCGAGCGGCCCTTATAGAGCAGGGTGTCGAGGTCGCCGTTGGTGGTCGGGGTCGGCTTGCGGTCGCCCCTGATGACCAGGGCCCCGGCCATGCCGCTGGAGACCTGCAGCGCCGTCGAGCCGTGGCGGTGGGTGTGGTACCAGAAGGTGCCGGCCGGATGGTCGCGCGGAATGTTGTATTCGTACTCGAACTGCACCCCGGGATTGATCGACAGCAGCACGTTGTCGCTGTTGCCCGTCGGGCTGACCCACAGGCCGTGGCTGTGCAGGTTGGTGCCGTTGTAGCAGTGCGGCACGTTGATCAGCCAGTTGGGGTCGGTGCAGCTGGGGTCGGCGGGCAGCTTGTTGTCCAGCGCCACCCGCACCGTGTCGCCCGGCCGCACCTGGATGGTCGGCGCCACATAGGGCGTGGTCGGCGAGACGTCGGTGCCGTTGTAGCTGCGCAGGTGGACCTTGTCGTTGCGCCCGTTGGCCGGATTGTAGAGCTGGCCGTCGGTGTAGACGACGTTGAGGTTCAGCCGCCGGTCGCTGGTTTCGGCCGTGCTGGCGGGGGCGATGACGTAGCTCTTGTCCTTCGAGGCGGTGCCGGTCAGGGCCAGCGGCTCGGCCGGCTTGGCGGCGCCGAGGCCCGGCGAGGGAAGCGGCGCGCCCAGCACCCGCGGATCATCGACGACCCGGTCCTGCGCCGCCGCGCTTTCGGCCTGCAGCGCCACGACGGCCAAAGCCGCCCCCGCCGCCATAGCCAGACGTCGTCCACGCATAGTCCAGCGCCCGTGAGCATAGCCCATCGCAGCCTCCCCGATCCTTCAACCCCTGGGAGAACTGTACTCCTGCGCCACTAAACTTGAAGTCATAATTTTTGTGCGCTTTCGCACAGGTTTAGGAGCCTAGCGCCAGGCGTAGTTGAAGCTGATGCTGATCCTCTGTTCCTCGGCCTGGTTGGGCGTCACCTCGTGCCGCAGCCAGCTTTCCCACATCAGGATCGAGCCCGGCTCGGGCTGCACATAGACGAAGGGCTGCAAGGTCTCGGGCGCGTCGTCCTGGCGGGTCGGCGCGGCCATCATCATCGGCAGGCGCGGATCCTCGAACTTCAGGGCCGAGGCGCCGGCCGGAATGGTCACGTAGACCGTGCCGGAGATCACGCTGTGCGGATGGATGTGGCCGGTGTGCTGGCCGCCCGGATCGAGGATGTTGATCCAGAAGCTGTCCATCACCAGCTTGCCGCCAGCCAGGTCGAAGCGCAGTTCCTTGGCGAAGGCGGCGGCGTGCTTGTCGAGCTTCTTCTTGAGGTCGGCGAACAGGCTGTCGCGCTGCGGCAGGTCGTCGAGCGAGGCGTAGGAGGTGTAGCCCAGATAGCCCTTGCGCTCGGCCCAGGCCTGGCCGGCCTCGTCGTCCTCGGCCACGGCGATGCAGGCGTCGTGCAACTCGTCGATGAAGGTCTCGAAGTCCTTCTCGCCGGCGAGACTGGCTTCATAGAGCGGGGTGACGAAGAGAGAGCGGGTGGTCATGGCGCGGGTCATAGCGCCCCTCGCGATTGACGACAAACGGCTATTGGAACATCATGAGAACATGACGGACGGTGCACTCACCCTCAAGATCGACGCGGCGCGCGCCAAGCGCCTTCGGGTCCTCGCCGAGGCTGCCGGTCAGAGCGTTGAAGAGTATGCGCTCAACATTCTGTGGCGCGCCGTCGAGCGGCCTGGCGTCGAAGAGGCCGAAACGCCGTGGAACGGGGCGCCGGCTCGCGTCGCGCAGGACAACGGCTTCGGTGAGGACGCCGAAGCCTATGCCGAGGAAATGGATCGCATCGCCGAGGAGGCGCTGAGAACCGGCGGGATTCCTTTTGAGGTCTTCCAGGCGCGCCTTCGCAACCTCGGACAGCGCCGCTGATCCATGTATCGGGTCGTCGTCACACGGGCGGCCATGGCCGATGTCGATTATCTGGAAGACTGGCTGCTCGAACGCAGCCTCGCCCATGGCCTCGAACTCGGCGGCGCGCTCGCCGATGCTTCAGCCACGCTCGTCGACCATCCCGAGCGCACGCCGATGAGCCGAGACGGTCGTTATCGCGAACTCCACGTGACCTTCCATTCGAACCAATACGTCATCCAGTATCAGGTCCGCGGCGACACCGTCGTGATCCTGCGTGTTCGACACAGCCTCGAACGTCGCTGAAGTCGCCGGACTCGCCTATATCTGCCTCGTGACCGACACCACCACCGACACCGACGCCTCCCCTCGCCTCGCCGGCGCCGCCCTGATCAAGGACGAGGTGACGCGCCTGCCCGACGCGCCGGGCGTCTATCGCATGATCGGCGACGGCGGCGAGGTGCTGTATGTCGGCAAGGCGAAAAGCCTGAAGAAGCGCGTGGTGCAGTACGCGCAAGGCCGCTTCCACACCAACCGCATCGCCCACATGGTCGACGCCACGCGGGCCATGGAGTTCGTCACCACCCGCACCGAAGCCGACGCCCTGCTGCTCGAGATCAACCTGATCAAGCAGCTGAAGCCGCGCTTCAACGTGCTGCTGCGCGACGACAAGAGCTTTCCCGAAATCCTCATCCGTCGCGACCACGACGCCGCCCAACTGCGGAAACATCGCGGCGCCCACACCATCAAGGGCGACTATTTCGGACCGTTCGCCAGCGCCTGGGCCGTGAACCGCACGCTCAACACCCTGCAGAAAGCGTTTCTCCTGCGCTCGTGCAGCGACAGCGTCTACGAGACGCGCGACCGGCCCTGCATGCTGCACCAGATCAAGCGCTGCGCCGCCCCCTGCACGGGCTTGGTCAGCCTGGAGGACTACGGCGCCCTGGTCGACCAGGCCGAGGCTTTCCTCCGTGGCAAGTCCCGCGCCGTCATGGCGTCCATGGCCAAGCAGATGGAAGAAGCCGCCGAGGACCTGGAGTTCGAGCGCGCCGCACGCCTGCGCGACCGCATCCGCGCCCTGGCCGCCGTCGCCCAGGAAAGCCAGATCAACCCCGAGACCGTCGACGAGGCCGACGTCGTCGCCCTGCACGTCGAGGGCGGCCAGGCCTGCGTGCAGGTGTTCTTCTTCCGGGCCGGCCAGAACTGGGGCAACCACGCCTACTTCCCGCGGATCACCGGCGCGGCCACCCAAGAAGAAGGCGGGGACGAGGAGGAAGGCGCCACCGAGGAGCAGCGGATCATCACCGCCTTCCTGGGCCAGTTCTACGACGACAAGCCGATCCCGCGCCTGATCCTGGCCAACGTCCAGCCGGCCGAGGTCGCGCTGCTGAGCGAGGCCTTCGCGCTGAAAAGCGGCCGCAAGGTCGAGATCGCCGTGCCCAAGCGCGGCGAGAAGGCCGACCTGGTCGGCCATGCCCTGACCAACGCCAGGGAGGCCCTGGGCCGCCGGATGGCCGAGGGCAGCGCCCAGACCAAGCTGCTGGCCGGCGTCGCCGAGGCCTTCAAGCTGGACGCCCCGCCCGAGCGGATCGAGGTCTACGACAACAGCCACATCCAGGGCACCAACGCCGTCGGCGGCATGATCGTGGCTGGGCCGGAAGGCTTCATGAAGGGCCAGTACCGCAAGTTCAACATCAAGAGCACCGAGCTCACGCCCGGCGACGACTACGGCATGATGAAGGAGGTGCTGAAGCGCCGCTTCGCCCGCCTCGTGAAGGAAGAGGAAGAAGGCGACGACGCCAACCGTCCAGACCTGGTGCTGGTCGACGGCGGCCTGGGCCAGCTCGACGCCGCGCTGGAGATCATGGCCGATCTGGGGGTCGACGACATCCCGGTGGTCGGCGTCGCCAAGGGGCCGGACCGCGACGCGGGGCTGGAGCGCTTCTTCATCCCGGGCCAGACGCCGTTCATGCTCGAGCCCAAGTCGCCGGTGCTCTACTACCTCCAGCGCCTGCGCGACGAGGCCCACCGCTTCGCCATCGGAGCCCACCGCACCCGCCGCTCGATGGACCTGAAAAAGAACCCGCTCGACGAGATCGAGGGCGTCGGTCCCGGCCGCAAGAAGGCCCTGCTGCACGCCTTCGGCTCGGCCAAGGGCGTCGGCCGGGCCAGCGTCGAGGACCTCGTGAAGGTCGACGGCGTCAGCCAGGCCCTGGCCGAGCGCATCCACGCCTTCTTCCGCAAGAGCTGACCCCTTCCCCCTCGCGAAAAGCGCCGCCCAAAACGACCCGGGGCGGCGATTGACAACACCGTTCCCCGAACGCAACCTCCGGCCGCTCTGGACATGTCTGCAACCCGACATGCGGCGCGCGCCGGGCGCGCCGCACGGAGCCGCCTGGGGAAAACATCGCCATGACCATTCTGCCGTTCCTGCGGGGCCGCGGCTTCGCACGCCCACTCGCCGACGCCTGCGCCGACACAGCCGCGCCCACGCCGGTCCCGCGCTCGCAGTCGGTGATCCACCTGCCGGCCGACCACTATCTGCACCGCGACGCGCCCACCGAGTGGTGGTGGCACATCGGCACGCTGAAGGCCGGCGACCGGGTGTTCGGCTTCGAGATCAACGCCGCCTCGTTCCCGGGCCGCGCGCCGGCCTTCGGCTTCTCGCAGATCATGCTGACCGACGTGCAGAACCAGAAGCACTACCAGGCCACCACGGTCTACAACACGCCCGCAGGCTACGATCCGGCGACCTGGGCCGAGCACGACGTCGCCCGCGACTGGCACGTGGGCCTGGGCAAGGCCGGCAGCCTGTTCACCGCCGTCAAGGTGACCAATCCCGGCTCCGGCTACGACCCGGCCCACACGGTCGTGACGGTTTCGGGCGGCGGCGGCTCGCAAGCCGTGGCCTATCCGGTGATCGTCGGCGGCATGATCGCCTCGATCCAGGTCGCCAACCTCGGCCGCGGCTATACCTCGCTGCCCGAGATCACCATCACCGACGCGAGCGGCGTCGGCTCGGGCGCCACGGCCAAGGCCGTGCACACCTTCATCACCATGGACGCGGCCTGGGGCGATCCGACCCAGAACATGGCCGTCGTCACCAAGCTGACCGACGACGCCACCGGAACCGAGGTGGTGTTCGACCTGACCATGTCGCAGAAAGGCGACCCCTTCCTGGTCTGGGGCACGGGCGTCAGCCAGATCCTGCCGCCGGCCTGGGGCTCGCACCTGCAGACCGGCAACTACTACTACTCGCTGACCAACGTCGCCGCCGCCGGCACGATCACCATCGACGGCGAGGTCTTCGAGGTCACCGGCAAGACCTGGATGGATCACGAGTACGGCTTCTTCGGCTCGGCCGCCAATCCGGTGAAGTGGCTGCTGCAGAACGCCCAGCTCGACAACGGCTGGACCCTGTCGAACCACTACGTGCTGTACGGCCCCAACAAGATGCCCAAGCCGGGCGAGCCCGTGCCCTGCGAGGTCACGCTGCAGGATCCCGAGGGCCAGATGTACCTGGTTTCGGGCGTCATGACCGCCGACCGGCCCTGGATCAGCCCGCACTCGAAGACGACCTACTATCTCGACTACCAGCTCGACATCGCCGGCTTCGACGCGGTGCTGAACTTCAAGGCCCTGGTTCCCGACCAGGAGTTCCCACTCCTGCCCACCGGCTCGATCTACGAAGGGATCGCCTCGGCCGAGGGGACCTTCCAGGGCAAGCCGACCTCGGGCACGGGCTGGATCGAACAGGCGCTCTGAGCCTTCCGAAGGGATGACGAACCCATGGCTGCAAGCTTAGCTTGCAGCCATGTCCCTGGCCGAATCCACCGCTTCCCCGCCCTCTCGCTCCCTTTGGACCGACCAGGGCAATCACGACTGGACCGGCGCGGGTCCAAGCGGCGAGACCCTGGCCTTTTCAGGTTCGCGCTCGGGCCTGTTCGACGGCCAGCGCAACAGCATGCGCCTGTCCAACACCCTGTCGGCCTACCGGCGGGGTCTTCGCCATAGCAAACTGTTCGCCGAGACCGGTTTCGACCGCCTGGCCAAGCGGATCGGCTACGCCGCCGAACACCAGACCGGCGATCCCGACTTCGACGCCCGCGTCTATCTGGGAACCGACGACCCGGGCCTGGCCGACATCCTCCGCGCCCAGCCGGCGCTGCGCGCCGCCGTCATCGCCCTGCTCGACGCCGGGGCCAAGACCATCACCGTCGACAAGAGCGGCGTCCAGGCGAGCATGACCGGCGGCCTGCGCCCGGACGATCCCGACGGCGAGCACGACCTGGTCGCCGCCGGCGACGCGATCAGCGCCGTCGCCTCGCTGTGGCCCGAGCGTCCCGCCCCGGGGCCGAGCGCGGGCGCGGTCTTCCAGTCCATCGGTCTGGGCTGGGCCGCCCTGGTGCTGGCGGCCGTGCCGATCGCCGCCTGGAACAGCGAGACCATCACCGCCCGCCAGATCGAGACCTACGCCCAGATCGACTGGCTGGGCCTGGGCGTCTGGCTGGGCGTCGCGTTCGTCCCCTACCTGCTGGCGGGCCTGCGCCGACCAGCGGCCCACCGCACGCTGCTGACCCTCGGACTGGTCACCCTGGTGCTGACCCCGTTCAGCGCGGATCTGCTGCAGCTGCGCGCCAACCGCTGGCTGACGCGGTCGGAAGCCGACGTCCCCGCCGTGCTGACCGAGCTGCGCTACGACCACGACGACCCCAACCCCACGGACTACGAGGCGACCGTCAGCGTCGCCGACCGCCCGACCGACTGGGTCCTGACCAAGCAGGAAGGCGACCTGGCCCGCCAGGGCAGCCTGTGCGTGGCCGGCGTGGTCGCCACCGGCCTGCGCGACCTGCGCTACGTCAAGCGCGTGCGCACCTGGGAATGCCCCGGCCAGGGCCCGCTCGAGGAGCCCTACGTCCCAGAGCCCTAAGGGTGGCGACATGCGGCGTTTGAGACGAAAACCTCGTCCTTCGACAGGCTCAGGATGAGGTTTTTCTACTGCTCGGGCCTGTAATTGGTCCTCATCCTGAGCTTGTCGAAGGAAGAGGACCACACACCGTGCGTGAACATCGCTCGCCCTAGAAGTCGTTCTTCCAGCGCTGCATCGAGGCCAGGGGCAGCCAGGCCTCGAACGCCAGGCCCTCGGGCCGGAAGTCGAAGCGCGAGCGGCCCTTCAGTTCGCGCTGGGTCAGGTTCTCGATCAGCCGCGCGCCGAAGCCGAAGGTGGCCGGCTCGCTGACCGTCGGCCCGCCGGTCTCGGTCCAGGTCAGGCGCAGCTGCCGCGCTTCCTCGTCCAGGCTCCAGCGCAGGGCCACGCGGCCCTCCGGCGCCGACAGCCCGCCGTACTTGGCGCTGTTGGTCGCCAGTTCGTGCAGCACCATCGACAGCGACACGGCCACGTGCGGGCTCAGCGCCACGCTCGGCCCCTCGGCGTCGATGCGGTCGCCATGGGCCCGCACGCAGATCGCCACCACGTCGGTCAGGTCGGCCTCGGTCCAGCCGGTGCGGGTCAGGAGGTCGTGGGCGGCCGAGAACGCCACCAGGCGCTCGGTGAAGATCCGCACCTGCTCGGCGTCGAGCTTGGCGAAGGTCTGGCGGGCCAGCGATTGCACCGTGGCCAGGTTGTTCTTCACGCGATGGTTCAGCTCGTTGATCATCACCGCCTGACGGGCCTCGCGCGCCTCCAGTTCGCGGGAGGCGGCGACCAGGGCCTCGCGCACGGCGGCGATCTCGGCCAGGCCGTAGCCCCGTCCCGGACCCAGCGGCCGCCCCTCCCCGATCGTCGCGGCGTCCTCGACCAGGTCGGCCACCTCGCGGTTGACGCGGTTGGCGAAGAACAGGGCCAGGCCGATGCCCAGCAGCAGCAGCAGCGGGAACACCGCCGCCGTTCCCAGGGCCACCGAGACGCCGCTGCGGGCCATCTCGTCGCGCGGAATGGCCACCACCAGGGTCCAGCCCGTCCGGGGCGAGCGGGTGTAGGCCACGTGGGTCTTCACCTTCTCAAGCGAGACGCTCTTGCTGATCCCTTCGGTGGATCGCGCCAGGTTGCGGGCCATGTCGGGCGAGGCCGTCGCCCCCATCCAGCGCTCGTTGCGCACCGAGCGGGCGATCACCTTGCGCTGGTTGTCGAGGATCGTCGCCACCCAGCGGTCGGGCGCGCGCTGCTGGCGGAACACCGAGGTGAAGCTGGACGCCTCGACCACATAGGCCACGACGAAGGGCTCGTCCTTGATGGTCACCGGCGCGCCCACCGTCACCACATAGCGCTTGGCCAGCGCCCCCATGCGCAGGTCCGAAACGACGGTGCGGCCCTCCTCGCGGGCGCGGACCATGTAGTCGGGCGGCGGGGTTCTGGGCAGGGACGCGCCCCACGGAACCAGCGTGTTGACCATCTGCTGGCCGTCGGGCCGCGTGACCACGATCCAGCCGGGCCGGTTGGCGGTGGTGCGCTTGGCGCGGGCGTGAAAGCTCTTCCAGTCGGCGTTCAGCAGGGCCTGGTCGGTGGCCAGGGTCTCGGCCACGGCCACGCCCTCGGCCACCTGGCGATCGACAGCGCCCGACAGCGCACGGGCGGTCGCCATCAGCTGCTCGTCCAGCTGGTCGCGGCTCTGGCTGTTGGCGCGCTCCAGCAGCAGGGCCGTGGCGATCAGGGCCGGCGCCAGCAGGCTGACGGTCAGCAGCACCAGCAGGCCCCGGACCGAGCCGCGCAGCCCGCGCCGCCTGGACGCGGGCGTATCGGAGTAAGCGGAGGCCATGGGAGGGTTTACGCGATGACTGACCGAAGGTTGCCGAGCGCCTTATGGCTCAACCCGCCCGTCATCGCCATGGTCGTCTCCCGCCCCGCCCCGGATGACGCAACCTTACGCGATGCGTCGGCCCTGTCACCCGGCAAGAGATCGGCGTTATTCGGCGGTGCGCGTCTTCAGGAAGACCAGGGCGATGAAGCTGATGCCCGCGGCGACCGCCAGATAGATCCCGACGGGAACAAGGCCGCCTTTCGCGGCCAGGGCCGTGGCGGCCATCGGCGTCAGGCCGCCGCCGATGATGCCGCCGACATTGAAGGCCATCGAGGCGCCGGTGTAGCGCACCCGGGCCGGGAACAGCTCGGGCAGCCACGAGCCCAGCGGGCCGTAGACGAAGCCCATGGCGAACAGGGCCAGCGACAGGAAGGCGCAGATCAGGGCCAGCGAGCCGGCCCCCATCATCACCGGCAGCAGCGCCCCGGCGGCCACGGTCATGGCGCAGCCGGCCATCAGCACCCGGCGCGGCGACGAGGCGTCCGACCAGTAGCCCGAGGCGAGGATGCCGCCGGCCATGAACAGGATGGCGAACAGCTGCACGCCCAGGAACAGCTGGCGGTCGTAGCCCAGGGTCTTGGCCCCGTAGCCCAGCGCGAAGGCCGTGGTCAGGTAGAACAGCGCGAAACAGCAGACCACGGCGAAGGTGCCGCCCAGAGTCTCTTTCCAGTGGCGCTTGAGCAGCTCGGCCAGCGGCACGGCCGGCGGCGGCTCGTGCGCCAGGGCGGCGGCGAAGGCCGGGGTCTCGGTCAGCTTCAGCCGCACCCACAGGCCAAGGCCCACCAGCACGGCGCTGGCCAGGAACGGCAGGCGCCAGCCCCAGGCCTCGAACTGCTCGGGGCTGAGCAGCAGGCCCAGGATCAGGAAAAGGCCGTTGGCGGCGATGAAGCCGACCGGCGCGCCCAGTTGCGGGAACATGCCGAAGCGGGCTTTCCAACCCACGGGAGCGTTTTCTACTGCGAGAAGCGCCGCCCCGCCCCACTCGCCGCCCAGGCCGAAGCCCTGGCCGAAACGCAGCAGGCACAGCAGGGCCGGCGCCAGCCAGCCGGCCATCTGGTAGGTCGGCAGGAAGGCGATCAGCAGGGTCGAGCCGCCCATCAGCATCAGCGACGCCACCAGGGTCGACTTGCGGCCGATGCGATCGCCGAAGTGGCCGAAGGCGATCGCCCCGACCGGCCGGGCGAAGAACGCCACCGCCAGGCTGGCGTAGGAGGCCAGCAGCTGCATCGACGGCGAGTGCGACGGGAAGAACAGCGGCCCGAACACCAGCGAGGCGGCCGTGGCGTAGATGTAGAAGTCGTAGAACTCCACCGCCGTGCCCACCAGGCTGGCCAGCAGCACGCGGCGGGAGGAATTGGCGGTCGGATCGGCGCTGGCGGTCATGGCGTCCTCGGGAACTTGACCACGGCTTGGCTTCCGCAGACCGCCACGTCAACCGCGCAGCGGATAAAAATCACCCGCCGCCTTGGAGAATTACCCCGATATCGATGCGTTTTCTTCGCGCGGCCGCCCGTTCAGGAAGAGACTTGCCCCGCCGCGACGGCGGCGGGGCCGATCCCGTCAGCGGGCCGAGAAGCCGCCGTCCACCAGGTGGTAGCTGCCGGTGATGAACGAGGCGCGGTCCGACAGCAGGAAGCAGGTCAGGGCCGAAACCTCCTCCGAACGGCCAAGGCGCCCGATCGGGTGCAGGGCCACCAGGCCGGCCATGGCGGCATCATTCATCGAGGCGCGCACCGCCGGCGTGTCGATGAAGCCCGGGCCGACGGCGTTGATGCGCAAGCCCTGGCCGGAATATTCGATGGCGGTCGTCTTGGTCATGCCGACGAGGGCATGCTTGGCGGCGACATAGGGACCTGAGCCTGCCCAGCCGTGACTGCCGAGGATCGAGGCCATGTTGACGATCGAGCCGCCGCCCGATGCCAGCATCGCCGGGATCTCGTACTTCATCGAATAGAGGACGCTGTGCAGGTCGACGTCGATCACCCGCTTCCAGGCGTCGATCGGATAGTCGGCCGTCGGCGCGCTGGGGCCGCCGATCCCGGCGTTGTTCACCGCCAGGTGCAGGCCGCCATAGGTGTCGACCGCGAACCTGACCATGGCCTCGACCTGCTCCGGATCGCCGACATCGACCTTGAAGGCGGCGGCCGAACCGACCTGCGCCGCCAGGGCCTGCGCGCCTTCGAGATTGAAGTCGGCGATCACCACCTTGGCGCCGCCGGCCGCCAGCTCGCGCACCACCGCCTCGCCGATGCCCGAGGCGCCGCCGGTGACGATGGCCACCTTGTTCGCGAATTCCGTGCTCATCAGGGACTACTCCACTTACTGTTACACTGTACGCCCCACCCTGCTATCTGGGGACGGCCGTCGTCGAGCGCCACCATGTCGCGCATGCGGCATAGCCCTCCGCCGCGCTCATGCGTTAGAACGGCGCCATGAAAGCCCTGCCCAACATCCTGACCTCCGCCCGCCTGGTCATCGCGCTGTTCATGTTCGTCGCCCTGGCGGCGGCCGCCGGCGGCGTGCCGTGGCTCAGCGAGCAGCTGACCGCCGACCAGCAGTTCTCGCTGCAGCGCTGGGCGTTCTGGGCGTTCGTGGTGGCGGCGGTGACCGACTTCTTCGACGGCTGGCTGGCCCGCAAGCTCGACGCCGTCAGCATCTGGGGCGCGATCCTCGACCCGATCGGCGACAAGATCCTGGTCTGCGGCGCCCTGCTGGGCCTGATGGCCCTGGGTCCCAACCCGCTGGTCATCCTGCCGGCCGGCCTGATCCTGTTCCGCGAATTCGCCGTCAGCGCCCTGCGCGAGGTCGGCGCCGGCAAGGGCATCAAGCTGCCCGTGACCCTGCTGGCCAAGTGGAAGACCACCCTGCAGCTGGTGGCCATCGGCGCCGAGATGATCATCGTCTCGTGGGGCGCGTTCAACCTGCCGCAGGACCCAGCGGTCTTCGAGCCGGCCTCGTGGATCACCCACGGCCTGCTGTGGCTGGCCGCCGTGGTCACCCTGATCACCGGCGCCCAGTACTGGGAAGCCGCCCGCAAAGCCCTGACCTAGGACAAGAGCCGGGCGCCGGACGCCCGGCGTTTCGGCGTCTCCGTCGCCACCGGCGATGGAGGAAAATAATCCATTGTCACCTATGGTTGTTCAGGCATGATCCCTTCCGGGGAACGGGGGATCATCATGAAACGACCTATGTTCGCGCGCGGACGCGTCTTCGCGGGCGTTCTGCTGGCCGCGACGCTGGCGGCGACCGCGCCGCCGTCGCCGAGCCAGGCCTTCGGCACGGTGTCCTACGCCGGCCAGAACGAAGAACACGCCCGGATAACCCGCGCGGGGCTGTCGGGCCTGGGCTTTGGTCCGCAGACCCTGCACGTCCTGGCGGGCGGCGGCGGCAAGATGGGCGCGGTCGGCGCGCCCGACCGGCTCGGCCGCGGCCTGATCCTCAAGAGCAAGGCCCATTGCGACAACGGCGACCATGGCGGCGGCGACTATCCGCACAAGGCCGAGGAGGCGCGCCGCACCCTGTTCGAATGCCGCGCCTTCATCTTCGAAAGCCAGGCCGCCGCCGTCGCCGCAGCCGGCGAGATGCTGGACGCCGACGGACGCCTGCGGCCCGACCAGGTCGTCGCGGCCGAACGCTGCCGGTTCAACAACCGTCGCAGCTCGCCAGCCCGCTGCCGGGCGATCGAGAACATGGGCCTGGTGCTGCACGCGGTGCAGGACTTCTACTCGCACACCAACTGGACCGACGCCGGCCCGACGCTGAAGCCGCCGGGCCTGGGCGGGACAGGCCCCTCGCCCTGGCTTTCGGACCGCACGCAGGCGGCTCTTCCGCCGAACGAACTGGTGTCCGGCTGCTTCGTGTTCATCCCGGAGTCGCTGTTCTGCCGCGGCCGGATCCGCCACGCCGACCTCAGCAAGGACACCGGCCTGATCGACGAGGCCGCGCCCGACCGCAGCACCGGCGGCCAGGGCCGCGGCGCCGACGGCAATTTCGCCCGCGCCGTCCAGGCCGCCGCCCTCGACACCCGCGCCCGCTGGCTCTCGCTGGAGGCTGAGCTGGAGAAGATCCACGGCCCCGCCCGCGGCAGGCAGCTGGCCTGCCTCCTGAAGTCCGACGATCCGAAGGGCTGCCTGCAATGACCAAGACCACCCCGGACACGGCCGCCGTTCCCGCGCCGAAGACCAGCCTCTGGTCGTCGATCGTCTCGACGCTGGGCGGATGGGCCAAGTGGGCCTCCGATCACGAAGTGCTGTGCATGCTCTACGTCGTGGCGATCATGCTGGCGCTCGCGGCGCTGTCGGCGCCCGTCGGCATCCATTCGGTGCAGTTCGACGGCCGCCTGGAAGACCCCATTCGCGACTACATCGTCCCCTTCTTGGGCAAGAAGGATATCGCCCATCAGACGTCCAAGGAAGTCGGCTACATGTTCGCCCTCAATTGGGGGCCCTACAGCGTCGTCGTGATCCCGCTGATGGCGTTGTTCGGGATCCGCCTCTGGCGCTTGATGCCGACCGTGCTGCGCCAAGCGGCCGAAACCGGAATGCTGCGCGACGCCAATCTCAAGCGCATCGACAGTGACACCGTCGAACTCCGCTGGAAGAGCGCCCAGCGCCAGTGCGTGGGACTGTTCGCGATACTGGCCTTCTGCGTCACGGCCTTCGTCGGCTGGGACTGGTGGGAGGTCGTCCTTCGCCCCCTGATCGACGCCGAAACACTGCGGAACGTGAAACTGTCCCACCCGACCATGGAGTTCGACTGGTCCATCGCCTGCCGCTATCCGGGCGGTCCCTCCTGCGTGGCCAACGGCATCTTCGGAGCGGTGGCCTATCTGCTCATCGCCGTGATCGCGACCGCCGGCGCCTTCGCCAGCTGCCTCGCGGCCGTGCTCTTCATCGGCTACCTGTGCGGGGGCGTGGCGCCGCCAAGCGAGCGCTTCACCTATGTCGCCGTCCCGCGGGCCAAGGGCGACACCCGAGGCGGCTTCGAGATCTTCGGCCCGTTCTTCAGCGCTCTGTTCGGGCTGTCCATTTCCGTGGTCATCGGCTGCCTGGCGATGATCATCCAGAACGCCTACCTGCGCGACCCCGAACGCTCGAACATCTTCGACTTCATGTTTAGCGACGCCTCCACGCTGAAGAGCAAGATTGCCGGGGGAAAGATCGACGATCTGGTCGAATTCAAATGGGTGATGTGGCTCTTCGAGCCGGCCGAACGCGTGGCGGCCAATCCCCAGACAGGCCTGGGCGTTATCCTCATGGCGCTGACGATGCTGGTGGCTGTGGGCCTGAGCTGGTGGCTGCTCCGCCAGACCGCACGCTCGGCGCGTCAGCACAGCAAGGACAATCTTGCGATCCTGGCCAAGGAGTATGGCGTCACCCAGAGGTCGTTTCAGCAGCAGCTCAGGAAGATGGACTTCTGGCCTGTCGGCTGGATGAAACAGAACCAGTTGATGCTGTTGCTGGCGTTTCTGTTGCTGTCGGTCTTCAGCTACCGGCTCATCCTGCTGCCCATCGCCTGGATGGGCGTGCAGGGAGGACAGGCCGTGTTCGGCATGTTCACCAAGAAGGTGGCCGAGACCTGGGACGACGATTTCGACGACGACGAGAAGTAGCGGCCTACTCGCCGGCCAGGATCTCGTCGTCTTCGTCGTCTTCCGAGGGGCCGTGCAGCAGCCATTCGCTGTCGGGCCGCTCGTCGCCGCCGGCGCGTTCGGCCATCATCATCAGGGCCAGCCAGCGGGTTCCCGTCATCCGCAACACCATGATCGCCTCCAGGACTCAAGGTCGCTATTGAGAGTGACTCTCAATAGCGACCTGATCAAGACGATTTCGACACTTAGGGCTTCCGATCTGCAAGCGCAGCCGCCGCGCGCTCTCTTCAGAAGCGCGCCGTAGCGGCCCTGTCTCTAGAAGCGCGCGGTCGCCGCGCGACGCGACATCAGCACCTTCTCGCGACGGCGGGAGGCCTCGCGCTCCAGGTGAGGCGCAACCTCGGCCGCCTGACGGCGTTCGTCTGGCGTGCCGCTCACGTCCAGTCGACGCACGTTGCTGAGCAACTGCGCCAGTTCAGAGTCCTTCAAGGTGGGAATGCGGTCGATCAACGTCATGGTCACGCTCCACTCAAATTCAGCGGTGTCGCTAACCACAACGCGCAAAGAGCTTCGAAGGTGACGCTTGCGGGCGAAAAAATAAAATCCCCATATTTCGCTTGCCATCCCCGGCCGCGCCTTTTACAGATCACCCATCGAATTCGCTGCCGCTCGATCTGCTACTCCATGCTTCCTTCCAAGGAGCGCCGAGCCAGCCCTCCGACCCTCAACGAAATTGATCGTCGCCGGCAAGCGCCGCGCGACGCCCCGAACTATGAACTAAAGGACTACCCAAATGGCTATCGGCACCGTGAAATGGTTCAACGGCACCAAGGGCTTCGGCTTCATCCAGCCGGACGACGGCGGCAACGACGTGTTCGTGCACATCTCGGCCGTTGAGCGCGCCGGTCTGGGCTCGCTGAACGAAGGTCAAAAGGTCAGCTACGAGCTGGAACAAGACCGTCGCAGCGGCAAGATGTCGGCCGGTCAACTTCAGTCGGCGTAAGCCGCACTGACCTGACGACCCGCGACGGGCCGGCGAAAGCCGGCCCGTTTTGCGTTTACGGCTCATGGCTTGCACGCCGGCGCCATCCGGTGGACGCGAGCGCCCTCCCCGCCTAGGTTCGCGCGGCGCCTCCCGCCCAGTCCCGCCCGTCCAGTCCGCTCCCCAGTCCGTCATGCGTCCGCTCCGTCTCCTCCTCGCCGCCCTCGCCCTGCTGGCCCTGACAGCCTGCGGCTCGGTTTCGCGCGACGCCTTCAAGGCCAGCGACATGGTCGGCCCGCCGCCCACCGGCCTGTCGGACATCCGCTTCAACGCCAGCGACAGCGCCGCCGGCATCCGCTTCGCCGAGGCCGCCCGCAACCGCGCCCGCGGCCAGAAGACCTTCGACGTCCTGGCCCTGTCGGGCGGCGGCTCCAACGGCGCCTATGGGGCCGGCGTCATCACCGGCTGGACCAAGACCGGCGAACGCCCCGAGTTCGACATCGTCACCGGCGTCTCGACCGGCGCCCTCACCGCCCCCTTCGCCTTCCTGGGCCCGACCTGGGACGAGCGGCTGACCGAGGTCTACACCGGCTCGGCCGCCGACCGGATCCTCAAGTCCCGCGGCCTGGGCGTGCTGTTCCATCCCAGCTTCTACGACAGCGACGCTCTGCGCGGCCTGGTCGCCAAATACGCCGACGCCAACATGATGCAGGCCATCGCCGCCGAGCACCGCCGCGGCCGCCGCCTGCTGATCGCCACCACCAACCTCGACACCGAGGAGACGGTGATCTGGGACATGGGCGCCATCGCCTCCAAGGGCGACGAGGCCTCGCGCAAGCTGTTCCAGGACGTGCTGGTCGCCTCGGCCAGCATCCCCGGCGTCTTCCCGCCCGCCCTGATCCAGGTCGAGGGCCACGGCCGGCGGCTGTCGGAAATGCATGTCGACGGCGGCGTCTCGATCCCGTTCTTCGTCGCGCCCGAGTCCCTGCTGCTGTGGACCGTCGAGAAGGGCGAGGCCCGCCCCGGCCGGATCTACGTCGTCGTCAACGGCCAGGTCAGCGGCGTCTTCGGCTTCACCAAGGGCAGCGCCGCCTCGATCGTCGGCCGCTCGTGGCAGACCATGAGCAAGGCCCTGATCCGCACCCACCTGGCCGCCAGCGCCGGCTTCGCCCAACGCAACGGCGGACAGCTGTTCTACAGCGCCATTCCCGACGCCGCCGAAGCCGACACCTCGGGCCTCGACTTCGCCTCCGGCAACCGCGAGACCCTGTTCCGCATGGGCTACGACCGCGCCGTCGCCGGCTGGGCCTGGAGCCTCGCGGCCCCGCCCGCCGAGCCCCCGCTGGTCCCCGCGCCGCCGGCCAAGCGCTAGACCCAGCCCGCCGCGCGCACCGCCGGCGCATGTCGCCGGCTGACCGGCGCGTTCACCCCGCCCGCCAACAGCAACTCGCCCGCCCCGCGCCGCCAGCGCACGCCCTCGATCGCCTCGGCCGCCACCCACCAGGACCGGTGCACCTGCAGGCCGTGAACGCCGGCCAGATCCTTCAGGGCGTCGGAAAAGCGCAAGGTCAGCAGTTCCTCGCCCGCATCGGTGTGGACCTTCAGGTAGTGGTCGTGGGCCTCCACCGCGACCAGCCGCGCGCTCCGCCGCCGGGCCGACAGGCGGCGACGGAAGGCGGCCTCGGCCTGCGGCAGCGGCGGCTCGACCAGCACCCGGGTCTCGACCACCCTGCGCGGCGCCCGCCAGACCAGGGCTCGCACGGCCATGACCAGCGCGCTGATCACCCAGACCCGCCACCAGAGTTCGAGCGGCATATGGACGTCGTCGGCGCCGTAGAAGACCTCGATCGACGCCACCCAGGCGGTGACCAGCGGCGTCATCAGCAGGGTCACGACGACAAGACGCTTCCAAAAGCCGCCAAGCCGTAGGCCCAGGGCCTCGTCCACCGCAACGCCGATGACGCCGCCGCCGACGATGCAGGCCAACCAGTAGGTGGCCTTGCCGACCGGGCCAAGGTCGGCCGTTCCCCACGGCGCCAGCACGCCCATGAACAGACCCAGGGCCGTCAGCAGCGCCAGGTCCGCCGCCAGCCGCCGCCCGATGGGCCAACCGTCTATGGGCGTCATCCTTGGTCCCCGACATCCCGCGGCGCCGCTCGCGCAGAATGGGCGCCGCTCGCGCAACCCCGGTAGCGCGCTCCGCCGCCCCTCGCAATCTCGGCGAGAACCCGACCGGAGACCCTTCTTGCCCCGCGCTCTTTCCCGCACGCTCTGGACGCTCGGCGCCCTGCTCAGCGTCGCCGTCGCCTTCTACGCCTACCGCTACCTGGCGCCGGCCGCGCCCGCGCCGCCGGGCGTCCGCGCCAACCCGTTCTTCTCGCCGTTCCTGCTGCTGCACGTGACCGGAGCGGCCACCGCCCTGCTAGCAGGCCCCTTCCAGTTCCTGGCCGGCCTGCGCGCCCGTCGCCCCGCCCTGCACCGCGCGCTCGGCCGGCTCTATGTCGCCGGCTGCCTGGTGGGCGGGCTCGCGGGCCTCGTCCTTTCGCTCGGCTCGACCGCCGGCCCGATCGCCACGGCGGGTTTCGGCCTGCTCGCCCTCGCCTGGCTGTGGACCACCGGCCAGGCCGTGCGCCACGCCATCGCCCGCCGCATCCCGGAGCACCGGGCCTGGATGATCCGCTCCTTCGCCCTGACCTTCGCGGCCGTCACCCTGCGGCTCTACCTGCCCCTGGCGGCGATCTCGGGCCTGCCGATGCGCGAGGCCTACCTGGCGATTTCCTTCCTGGCCTGGATCCCCAACCTGTTGATCGCCGAGCTCTGGCTGCGTCGCCCGTCCTGGGCGCCGGCCTCCACGATCGGGGCCTGACAACGCCCCGACGCCTCCCGCGCCGGCCGCCTAAGCTTCACAGCTAACAGCGCTTTTCCAGACTCCCCGGCTTTGGGGTTGCGCCCAACTGACTCCGTCTCTAAAGGGGCGGCTTAACCTGCAAGATGGTCGGCAGCGGGCGCGCGGATGTGCGCGACCGTGTCTCTGCGCGCGAGTTTACGATGCCCAAAAGAACGGACCTCTCCTCGATCCTGATCATCGGCGCCGGCCCGATCGTCATCGGTCAGGCCTGCGAGTTCGACTATTCGGGCGTCCAGGCGTGCAAGGCCCTGCGCGCCGAGGGCTACCGCATCATCCTGGTCAACTCGAACCCGGCCACGATCATGACCGATCCGGACGTGGCGGATGCGACCTATATCGAGCCGATCACCCCGGACATGGTCGCCAAGATCATCGAGAAGGAGCGTCCCGACGCCCTCCTTCCGACCATGGGCGGCCAGACCGCGCTGAACACCGCCCTCGCCCTCGAGGAAGCCGGCGTCCTGAAGAAGTTCGGCGTCGAGATGATCGGCGCCAAGGCCGAGGTCATCGACAAGGCCGAGGACCGCCAGAAATTCCGCGACGCCATGGACAAGCTGGGCCTCGAAAGCCCCAAGTCCAAAGCCGCCCACAACATGGACGAAGCCCGCGAAGGCCTGGCCTTCGTCGGCCTGCCGGCGATCATCCGCCCGTCCTTCACCCTGGCCGGCACCGGCGGCGGCATCGCCTACAACATCGAGGAGTTCGAGGAGATCGTCGAACGCGGCCTCGACCTGTCGCCGACCACCGAAGTCCTGATCGAGGAAAGCGTCCTCGGCTGGAAGGAATACGAGATGGAGGTCGTCCGCGACACGGCGGACAACTGCATCATCGTCTGCTCGATCGAGAACATCGACCCGATGGGCGTCCACACCGGCGACAGCATCACCGTCGCCCCGGCCCTGACCCTGACGGACAAGGAATATCAGTGGATGCGCGCGGCCTCGATCGCCGTGCTGCGCGAGATCGGCGTCGAGACCGGCGGCTCGAACGTCCAGTTCGCCCTGAACCCCAAGGACGGCCGCATGGTCGTCATCGAGATGAACCCGCGCGTGTCGCGCTCGTCGGCCCTGGCGTCCAAGGCCACCGGCTTCCCGATCGCCAAGGTCGCCGCGCGCCTGGCCGTCGGCTACACGCTCGATGAGCTGAAGAACGACATCACCGGCGGCGCCACGCCCGCCTCGTTCGAGCCGTCGATCGACTACGTCGTCACCAAGATCCCGCGCTTCGCCTTCGAGAAGTATCCGGGTTCGGAGCCGCTGCTGACCACCGCCATGAAGTCGGTCGGCGAAGTGATGGCCATCGGCCGCACCTTCAAGGAAAGCGTGCAGAAGGCCCTGCGCGGCCTTGAAACCGGCCTCAACGGCTTCGACGAGGTCGAGATCGCCGGCGCCGATGATCCCGACACCGGCAAGGCCGCGGTCATCCGCGCCCTGGGCGTGCCGACCCCCGATCGCCTGCGCGTCATCGCCCAGGCCTTCCGCCACGGCCTGACCGTGGAAGAGGTCAACGCCGCCTGTTCCTATGAACCCTGGTTCCTGCGCCAGATCGCCGAGATCGTCCGCCAGGAAGGCCTGGTCCGCGCCGGCGGCCTGCCGACCGACGCGCAGGGCTTCCGCGCCCTCAAGGCCCAGGGCTTCTCCGACGCCCGTCTGGCCAAGCTGACCGCCTCCAACGAAAAGGCCGTCCGCGCCGCCCGCCAGGGCCTGAACGTCCGCCCGGTCTTCAAGCGCATCGACAGCTGCGCCGGCGAGTTCCTGGCCTCCACGCCCTACATGTACTCGACCTACGAGTTCGGCGTCCTGGGCCAGGTTCCCGAGTGCGAGAGCGAGCCGTCGGGCGCCAAGAAGGCCGTCATCCTCGGCGGCGGCCCCAACCGCATCGGCCAGGGCATCGAGTTCGACTACTGCTGCTGCCACGCCGCCTTCGCGCTAGACCAGATCGGCGTGGAGTCGATCATGGTCAACTGCAACCCCGAGACCGTCTCGACCGACTACGACACCTCCGACCGCCTGTACTTCGAGCCGCTGACGGCCGAGGACGTGCTGGAGCTGCTGCATGTCGAGATGAGCAAGGGCGAGCTGGCCGGCGTGATCGTCCAGTTCGGCGGCCAGACCCCGCTGAAGCTGGCCCACGCGCTCGAAGAGGCCGGCGTGCCGATCCTGGGCACCAGCCCCGACGCCATCGACCTGGCCGAGGACCGCGAGCGCTTCCAGCAACTGCTGAACGGCCTGAACATCGCCCAGCCGGAAAACGCCATCGCCCGCACCTGGGACGAAGCGCGCGCCGAAGGCGACAAGATCGGCTTCCCGTTCGTGATGCGTCCGTCCTACGTGCTGGGCGGCCGCGGCATGGAAATCATCCGCGACCACGAGCAGCTGGAACGCTACATCGCCAACACCGGCGAGATCTCGTTCGAGCACCCGATCCTGCTCGACCACTATCTGAGCCGCGCCACCGAGGTGGACGTCGACGCCCTGTGCGACGGCGAAAGCGTGTTCGTGGCCGGCGTGCTGGAGCACATCGAGGAAGCCGGCGTCCACTCGGGCGACAGCGCCTGTTCAATGCCCCCCTTCTCGCTGAAGGCCGAGACCATCGCCGAACTGAAGCGCCAGACCGTGCAGATGGCCCTGGCCCTCAACGTGCGCGGCCTGATGAACGTGCAGTTCGCCATCGAGGAGCCGCACTCGGACGCCCCGCGCATCTACGTGCTGGAAGTGAACCCGCGCGCCTCGCGCACCGTGCCGTTCGTGGCCAAGACCATTGGGCAACCCGTCGCCGCCATCGCCGCCAAGCTGATGGCCGGCGCCAAGCTCGCCGAGTTCGGCCTGAAGGACGAGCCCTACGACCACATCGCGGTCAAGGAAGCGGTCTTCCCGTTCGCCCGCTTCGCAGGCGTCGACACCATCCTCGGCCCGGAAATGCGCTCGACCGGCGAGGTCATGGGCCTCGACTGGATCCGTGAAGGCGAAACGGGCCTCGGCCCCGCCTTCGCCCGCGCCTTCGCCAAGAGCCAGCTGGGCGGCGGCGTCACCCTGCCGACGTCCGGGACTGCGTTCGTGTCGGTCAAGGAAAGCGACCGTCCGTGGATCGTCGAGCCGGTGAAGCTGCTGCAGGCGGCCGGCTTCAAGGTCATCTCCACCGTCGGCACCCGCGGCTACCTGGCGCAGCAAGGCGTCGAGGTCGAGCTGGTCAAGAAGGTGCTGGAAGGCCGCCCGAACATCGTCGACGTGATGAAGAACGGCGGCGTGCAGCTGGTGTTCAACACCACCGAAGGCAAGCAGGCCCTGGAAGACAGCTTCGACATCCGCCGCACGGCGCTGATGATGAAGGTGCCCTACTACACCACCAGCGCCGGCGCCCTGGCCGCCGCCCAGGCCATCTCCTCGGCCCCGGCCAAGGCCCTGGAAGTGCGCCCGCTGCAAAGCTACGCGTCGTAAGGCATCTATAGCTTCGAGACAGAAAGGCCGCCCGGAGCGATCCGGGCGGCCTTTTCGTTGCCCCTCTCCCCTTGCGGGAGAGGGTGGCCTCCGAAGGAGGTCGGGTGAGGGGTCTCTCAAAACTCAAAGCTGCATGCGGCGGCCCGGCCGGGTGCGATATCGGATGTCTGAGAAACCCCTCTTCCGTCGGCCTTCAGCCGCCACCTTCTCCCGCAAGGGGAGAAGGATCATGCCTAGCCTCGCTCGCCCGCCTCCCCTACAGACGGGTTCCACGGAACCCGCCCATGACCGCCTACACCACCACCCAAATCGCCCGCCTGGCCGAGCGCCTGCTCGACCGCAGCCTGCCCAAGGACGAGTGGACCCACGCGGCCCACCTGACGGCGACGCTGCGCCTGGTGCGCACCCGCGACGCGGGCCTGGAGCGCGACCTGCCGGGGATCATCCGCGCCTACAACGAGGCAGCCGGCGGGGTGAACGACGACACCAGCGGCTATCACGAGACCATCACCCAGGCCTATCTGGCCGCCATCCGCGCCTTCGCCGCCGCCCTGCCCGCCGATGCGGACGACGCCGAGGCCGCCGCCCGCCTGCTGGCCACGCCGCTGGGCGACAAGGCCTGGCCGCTGGGCTTCTGGTCGCGCGAGCGCCTGTTCAGCGTCGCCGCCCGCCGCGGCTGGGTCGAGCCGGACCTGGCGCCCCTCGACCACGTCCCGCCGGAACGGGTGCGGTGACCTTCATCGTCGTTCTGGCCCTGCTGGCGGCCAACCTCTTCTGCTTCATGCTGTTCGCCCACGACAAGGCCGCCGCCGTCGAGGGCGACCGCCGCGTGCCCGAGCGGGTGCTGCTGCTGTCGGCCTGCCTGGGCGCGGCGCCCGGCGCGCTGCTGGCCCAGCGCTGGCTGCGCCACAAGACCCGCAAGCAGCCGTTCGGCGCCTGGCTGGCCCTGATCGTCTTCGCCCAGGCCTGTATCGTCGCCGGCCTCGTCGCCCTCGCCTTCCAGCGCGGCTGAGCCGTCCGACAGCGATTTTCGGCGCCATCGTCGGCCCGCATCGCCTATCAAAACGCCCATGAGCGCGCTGACCACCGACCATTTTCTGACCCTGCTGCGCGGCAAGATGCCGATCCGGCCCGCCGACGCGCTGAAAGGCGGCGGCGGCGCCCTGCTGGGTCTGCTGTTCGCCGGAGTGCTGGGACGCTTCGCCGTCGGCGGCGGCGACTGGCTGCATCCGCTGCTGGTGGCGCCGATCGGGGCCTCGGCCGTGCTGGTCTTCGCCGTGCCCGCCAGCCCGCTGGCCCAGCCGCGCGGCGTGATCGGCGGCAACGTCGTCTCGGCGCTGATCGGCGTCACCGTGGCCCTGCTGCTGCCGACCCAGCCGCTGCTCGCCGCGCCCCTGGCCGTGGGCCTGGCCATAGCCGCCATGGTGCTGCTGGGCTGCCTCCACCCGCCCGGCGGCGCGGTGGCCCTGATCACCGTCATCGGCGGACCGGCCGTGACCAAGGCCGGCTATCTCTTCGCGCTCAATCCGGTGGCGGTGGACTCGATCCTGCTGGTCCTGGCCGGCATGGCCTACAACCGCGCGGTCGGCCGCTCCTATCCGCACAAGGCCCCGGCTCCGCCGCCCAGCCCGCACGGCACGGCCGACGCCCCGCCCGCCTCGCGCATCGGCTACAGCACCGGCGACCTCGACAAGGCCCTGGCCCGTTACGGCGAACTGCTCGACGTCAGCCGCGAAGACCTCGACGCCCTGTTCCGCGAGGTCGAGATCGAGGCCCACCAGCGCCTGCACTCGCAGATCCGCTGCGGCGACGTGATGTCCCGCGACGTCATCCGGCTGGACCGCGCCCAGTCGGCCGAAAGCGCACTGGCCTTCCTGCAGAGACACGACCTGCGCGTCGCCCCGGTCGTGGACGAAGAGGGCCGCGTCATCGGCATGGCCCGCCGCGCCGAACTCCAGGCCAACCGCCGCCGCACCGTCGAGGCCGCCCTCGACCCCTTCGTTCACCGCGTGCGCGAAGGCACCCCGATCGCCGCCCTGCTGCCGATCCTCTCCAGCGGCCAGACCCACGAGGCCATGGTCGTCGACCGCGACCGCAAGCTGGTCGGCGTAATCACCCAGACGGATTTGATCGCCGTGCTCTACAGGGCGCACATCGTCGAGAGCGTGATCTAGCCCGCTCCCCCTATCCGCCCGTCATTCCCGCCCTTGTGGCGGGAAACCCTGGTTCAGCTGTCACGTGAAATGCCGGCGGCGTGCTCAGCACGCCGCCCCCTCCGCCCTTGCGGCTGACAGAGGGGTTCCCGCCACAAGGGCGGGAATGACGGGAGAAAGGGAAAGGCGAAGGCTCGAAGCCTAAGCCGCCACTCTCCGCCGCCCCGCCGTTCGTCCCAGCCGGAACCGCCCCACCAGGGCCTCCAGCCGTGCGCCCTGCCCCGCCAGGGCCTGATCGGCGGCGCGGGTCTGGTCGACCATGGCCAGGTTCTCCTGGGTGAAGCGCTCCATCTCGGCGACCTCGGCGTTGACCGCCGACAGGCCTTGGGCCTGCTCGCGCACCGACGAGGCGATGCGGGTGGCGGCCGCGTCGATGCCGGCCATGCGTCCGGCCACGCCGTGCAGGGCCGAGCCGGTGCGCTGCACCAGGCCGACGCCCGCCTCGACCCGCACGGCCGAGGCGCCGATCAGGGTCTTGATCTCCTTGGCCGAGCCGGCCGAGCGCTGGGCCAGGGCCCGCACCTCCTGGGCCACCACCGCGAAGCCGCGACCGGCCTCGCCGGCCCGGGCGGCCTCGACCCCGGCGTTCAGGGCCAGGAGGTTGGTCTGGAAGGCGATCTCGTCGATCAGGCCGACGATGTCGCCGATCTGGCGGGCCGAGGCGTCGATCTCGCCCATGGTGGCGGCGGCCTGGGTGACCACCGTCCCGCCCTGGTCGGCCTCGGCGCGGGCGGCGGCGACCAGGCGGCGGGTCTCGTCGGCCCCGCCGGCCGCCTCGCCCACGGCCTGGGTGATCTCGTTCAGCGAGCCCGCGGCCCGCTCGATGCCGGCGGCCTGGCGCTCGGTGCGGCCGGCCAGTTCGCCCGAGGCGCGGCTGAGCGCGGTCGTGGCCTCGCCGATGGCGGCGCTGGCCTCGGCGATCTCGCCGATCGCCTGCTCCAGGCTCTCGACGGCGGTGTTGAAGTCGCGGCGCAGCGGCTCATAGACCTCGGCGAAGGGACCGGAAATGCGACGACCGAGGTCGCCCTCGGCCACGGCGGCCAGGGCCTCGCCCACCTGGCGGACCACGTCGGTCTGCTCGTCGATCGACAGGGTCAGGGCCGCGGCCCGGTCGCGGTCGGCGTCGGCGGCACGGCGCAGGCCTTCCTGCTCCTCGCGCATGGCCTGGGCGCGGGCTAGCTCCTGCCGCAGCGTGTCGAGCGCCCGGGCGATGGCCCCGATCTCGTCGGCGCGGGCGGCCTCGGCCACCGGCTGGTCGTAGCGGTGCTCGGCCAGCACGCCCACGGCGCCGCGCAGGGCCAGCAGCGGCTGGGCGATCAGTCGGCGCGAGGCCAGTGCCAGCACGCCCAGCGCGCAGGCCAGCAGCAACAGGCCGCCGATCGCCAGGCCCATGGCCAGCTTGCGGGCCGGCGCCAGCAGGGCGTCCTCGGTGACGTCCACTACCATGGCCCAGGTCGCGCCCGAAGCCAGCCGCACCGGCGCCACCAGCCGCTCGGCCCGCTGGCCCTTGATCTTCACGCCCTCGATCACCGTCGGTCCGCCGCCGGCGATCACCGCCTTGATCGTGTCGAGGCCGGGGTCGGCGTAGGGCTTCATCCGCAGGTCCGCCTCGGGGTGCGACACCCAAAGGCCGCCCGGCGAGACCAGCATGGCCCGGCCGTCGTCGAACGGCTTCAGGGCGGTCAGGCGATTTGCGATATCGTCCAGGGCCAGGTCCGCGCCCATGACGCCCACGGTCCTGCCGTCGACGATCACCGGATAGGTGACCGAGGTCATCAGCAGCATCCTGGTTTCGCCGCCGTCGGTGATGTTGTCGCGATAGGGCTCCAGGATCGCCGGCCGGCCGCTGGCGGCGCTGGTCGTGTAGAAGTCCTCGCCGAACTCGGCGTCCTCGCCCTGCTCCAGGCTCAGGCTGTCGCCGCTCTTCACCCAGTAGCCGATGAAGCGGCCCTGCGGGGTCGAGCCCAGGTCGGCGCGGCCGGCGAAGGCGGCGTCGTCGCCCAGGGCGCCGGGGGCGAACATCAGCCAGGCGCCCAGTTCGGTGCGCGAGGCGCTGGCGATCGGCTTCAGCTGGGCCAGATAGACCGCGCGGTCGCGTTGGCCGGCCTGGTAGCTGGCCGCGAACAGGCCCGCCGAAGAGCGCACGACGGCGTCGGCGTCGTCGAGGTCGTTCTTGATCTCCTGGGCGGTCTGGGCGGTGACGCTGGCGGCGTAGCGCTGGGCCAGGCTTTTCACCGCCTTGCCGCTCTGCCACGAGATCAGCAGGGAGCCGGCGATCAGCAGCACGCCCAGGGCGGCGCCGCCGGCGGCCATCAGCTTGCCGGCCAGAGACAGCCGGCCGAACGTCCTACGCATACTCATCAGGTCCCCCGACTCGACTTGAGGGCGAACAAGACGCGGTAAACCTTGCCGAACGCTGAATGGCCAGCCATCGTCCCGACCCTTAAGCAGAAGGCAGGGAAAGCCCGCATGGTCGTCGTCCACCACCTGAACAACTCGCGCAGCCAGCGCATCCTCTGGCTGCTGGAGGAGCTGGGCGTCCCCTACGAGGTCAAGCGTTACGAGCGGAACCTGCAGACCATGCTGGCGCCGCCCGAGCTGCGGGCCATCCACCCGCTGGGCAAGTCGCCGGTGATCACCGACGGCGACAAGACCATCGCCGAAACCGGCGCGATCATCGAATATATCCTCGACACCTATGGGAACGGCCGGCTGATCCCGGCCGCCGGAACGCCCGAGCGCCTCCGCTATACCTACTGGCTGCACTATGCCGAGGGCTCGGCCATGACGCCGCTGCTGCTGAAGCTGGTGTTCAGCGCCCTGCCCGCCCGCTCGCCGGGCCTGCTCAAGCCCCTGGTGAAAGCCATCGCCGGCAAGGCCCAGAGCGGCTTCGTCGATCCGCAGCTGAAGGCCCACATCGACTACTGGGACGCCGAACTGGCCAAGTCCGCATGGCTCGCCGGCTCGGACTTCACCGCCGCCGACGTGATGATGAGCTTCCCGCTGGAGGCCGCCGCCTCGCGCGCCGGGGCCAATTCACGCCCGCGGGTGAAGGCCTTCCTCGAGCGCATCCACGCCCGCCCGGCCTATCGCACAGCCCTCGAGCGCGGCGGCGAGTACGCCTACGCCGACTGAACAAAGGAAACACAACTCACGGTCAAGCTCATCGCCTGCGACATGGCGACGCTCGACCGTGATCTTAAGATTATGATCACCACGAAGGCGCAAAAGATCGCCCCCTGACGTGCGCGATTCAGGCGCGCCTTGCCCCGGAGATCGAGGTTGTCCCTGCAGCGTGTTCGAACCTGGCGTGATCTGCTTCACGCCCTGGGTCGAACACTGGCCGCAACCTGCGCGATTGTTCTGACGCTTCTGGCGGTGACGTTGTCCAGCGCCTCGCCCCGCGATCCGGGCCGCGTCGCCGCCGTCTTCCCGCCGTGGTGGTCGGCCGCCCACGCCGCCGGCGCGGCGACCACGGCCGGCGATATCGCCGGCGCCGGGTCCGTGCCCTTCATTCTGATCCTGCGCGGCGATCCCGCCACCCTGGGTCAGCGCCTGCGCGCCGCCGGCGCGCTGGTCCTTCTCGATCCCGAGGCCGCCGGCGTCTGCGCCGCCAAGTCCGTTCTGGAGCCCCGCCCATGAGCTCGAAGACCTCGAACCTCGACGTCCAGCGCCGCCTCGGCGGTCGCCTGATCCTGACCCTGACCGCGGTGATGGCCCCGATCGTCATCGGCGCCCGCTTCCTGGTCGGCGAGCACGTGCTCGGCATCGCCATCGCGGCGGTGATGACCGCCGCCCTGGCGGCCGGCGCCGTCCTGCAGCGCGGCGGAACCCAGACGGGACGCATCCTGTCGGGCGTGGCGCTGATGGCTCAGGTCTCGCTGCTGGTCGCCGCCCTCGACGGCCACGCCTGGCAGATCGACATGCACATGGCCTATTTCGCGGCCCTGGCGCTGCTGGTCGTCTATTGCGACTGGACCGTCATCGCCGCCGCGGCCGCCACCGTCGCCGTCCACCACCTTTCTCTCAGCTACCTGCTCCCCGCCGCCGTCTTCCCCGGTTCGGCCAGCCTTGGCCGCGTGCTGGTCCACGCCGTGATCCTGATCGTCGAGGCCGGCGCGCTGATCATGGCCACCCAAGGCCTGCACCGCGTCATCGGCCTGGCCGAGCGCGCCCGCGCCAAGGCCGAGGAGGCCATGCAGGAGGCCCGCGACGCCGACGCCGCCGCCGACCATGCCCGCCGCTCGGAAGAGGAAGGCCGCGCCGCCCACGCCGCCGTCCAGGCCGCCGCCGAGCGCCAGCGCGCCGACATGGTCGACGCCCTGGCCCGGAGCCTGTCGCGCCTGGCCAAGGGCGACCTGTCGGTCCGCCTGGTCGAGCAGTTCTCCGAGTCCTACGAGCAGCTGCGCGCCGACTTCAACCAGGCGGCCGTCAAGCTGGCCGACGCCCTGGCCGTCATCGACGAGCGCGCCGGCGGCGTGCGCCGAGGCTCCGACCAGATCGCCGACGCCGCCTCGAACCTGTCGCGCCGCACCGAGCAGCAGGCCGCCAACCTGGCCGAGACCGCCAGCGCCATGGACGAGATCACCGCCACCGTCGGGCAGACGGCCGACGGCGCCCGCAAGGCCGCCGCCGTCGTGGCCCGGGCCCGCGACGACGCCCGCCGCTCGGGCGAGGTGGTCGGCGAGGCCGTCGACGCCATGGGCGCGATCGAGACCTCGGCCACCCAGATCTCGCGGATCATCGGCGTCATCGACGAGATCGCCTTCCAGACCAACCTTCTGGCGCTCAACGCCGGCGTCGAAGCCGCCCGCGCGGGCGAGGCCGGCAAGGGCTTCGCGGTGGTCGCTTCAGAAGTGCGGGGCCTGGCCCAGCGCTCAGCGGAAGCGGCAAAGGAGATCAAACAGCTGATCACCACCTCGACCCGCCAGGTCGGCGAAGGGGTGGAACTGGTCGGCCGCACGGGCGAGGCGCTGGAGCGCATCGTCTCGCAGATCGCCGAGATCGACGGCCTGGTTTCCGAGATCGCCGCCAGCGCCCAGCACCAGGCCCAGGGCCTGACCCAGGTCAACACCGCGGTGAACCAGATGGACCAGGTGCTGCAGCAGAACGCGGGCCTGGTGGAGGAGACCGCCGCGGCCACCCACGCCCTCAACGACGACGCCGGCGAGCTGGCCCGCCTGGTCGGCCAGTTCCAGCTGCCCGGCGATCGCCGCCTGGGCTCGCGGCCCGGCGCGCTGAAGCGGGCCTGACGGGGGTCTGAAGCGGAAGAAGCACCGCCAGCTTGGCCGCGCGCGTCGCCCGACGCGTGAGGCTTGCTTATCCAGAATGCGGTGCCTATCCTCTCAGCCCCCGGTCGCGTGCGCCAGCGACTGGGAGTCTTCCTCCCCTTACGGCGAACCGAGCTAAAATCCGCAATGGAAAAAGTGCCGATGACCGTCTTGGGTTATCAAACCCTCGACGAAGAACTGAAGCGTTTGAAGACGATTGAACGGCCCGCCGTGATCGCCGCGATCGCCGAGGCGCGCTCGCATGGCGACCTCTCGGAAAATGCCGAGTACCACGCCGCCAAGGAACGCCAGGGCTGGATCGAAGGCCAGATCGCCGAGATCGAGGACAAGATCGCCCGCGCCCAGGTCATCGACGTCTCGAAGCTGTCCGGCGCTCAGGTGAAGTTCGGCGCCACGGTCAGCGTGGTCGACGAGGACACCGAAGAAGAAGCCCGCTACCAGATCGTGGGCGACCACGAAGCCGACGTGAAGTCGGGCCGCATCTCGCTGAGCTCGCCGCTGTCGCGCGCCATGATCGGCAAGGAAGTGGGCGAAGTCGTCGAGGTCAACACCCCCGGCGGCGTGAAGGCCTACGAGATCCTCAAGGTCGAGTGGGTCTAGGGCTTAGCCCTAACCCCGCCATGAAGTTCGGCCAATCGCCGTGGATCCGCCCTTTCGAAGGCGGGTCCGCGGCGTTCGCCGTTTGAGGGCTGGACTGATGAGCGCGAGCGAAAAGCCTCGTCCCGAACCGCTGACCATCTGGGCCGTCTCCGACGGTCGCGCCGGCATCGAGGCCCAGGCCGTGGGCCTGGCCGAGGCGATCGCGCGCCGGCGTCCGGCCAGGATCGTGATCAAGCGCGTGTCCTGGAAGGGCCGCACCGGCCGCCTGCCCTGGTGGCTGGCCTGGCTGCCCAGGCGCTGGCTGACGCCCGAAAGCGAGATCACCGCGCCGTGGCCCGACCTGTGGGTCGCCGCCGGCCGCGCCACCCTGCCCCTGTCGATCCGCCTCAAGAAATGGTCGGCCGGCAAGACCTATGTCGTGCAGATCCAAGACCCGCGCGTCCCGGCCCAGATGTTCGACCTGGTGATCCCGCCCAAGCACGACCGGCTGACCGGCGACAACGTGATCCCGATCACCGGCTCGCCGCACCGCGTCAGCCAGGAGCGCCTGGACGCCGAGTACGAGAAGTTCAAGGACGCCATCGAGGCCCTGCCCCGCCCGCGCGTGGCGGTGCTGCTGGGCGGCAAGTCCAAGGCCTTCGACCTGTCGGTCGAGCGCGCCGCCCAGATGGCCCACGAGATCCAGCTGCCGCTGGAGCAGGAAGGCGGCAGCCTGCTGCTGACCTTCTCGCGCCGCACGCCCGAGCCGGCCCGCGCCCTGCTGGCCGCCCGCCTGCGCGACCTGCCCGGGATCATCTGGGACGGCGACGGCCCCAACCCCTATTTCGCCTTCCTGGCGGCGGCCGACTACATCCTCGTCACCGAGGACTCGACCAACATGGCCACCGAGGCGGCCTCGACCGGCAAGCCGGTGTTCATCCTCAAGATGGAAGGCCAGAGCCTGAAGTTCCGCCTCTTCCACGAGGAACTGGAACGCCAGGGCGCGGCCCGCCCCTATGGCGGCGCCTTCCACGGCTGGACCTACGACCCGGTCGACGAGACCGGCCGCGCGGCCGCCGAAGTGCTGGCGCGGATGGACGCGGCGCGAGCGAAGGACTGAATTGCAATCTTGAATTGTTCACCCTATGTTCTCACCGTGAGAGCCAGGGGTTCAAAGACCGGAGATCAGCAAGGCGGGGCGCAACGAGCGTCGCAAGGCGGTCGCGACTACCCTCAATGCGATTTCGGTCGCACTGCTGGTCACTGCGGTTCTGCAACCCCTATCGGCTCGCCACTTTGACTTGGGCGTTGTCCTGCTCTCGGCAACCGCGTTTCTTGTCTAACAAGGCGTCCTGCACTACGTTTTGGGTCGCGTGGAGGATTGAGCATGAACCCATTCATTCAATCGACGCTGATCGCGTTCTCCTTCGTACCGCTGACCCTCCTGGCCGCGTGGCTGGTAAGCCGGTTCGACCGTCGCTGACGGCGCTTAGCGGTCGTCCTGCACGAAGACGTAGCGGCTGAAGGCCTCGAGGATCGCCTCGGGATCGGCGTCCAGGCCGTCCAGCGCGATCATTGGCTCGGTGATGAGCGTCGGCTGTCCCGTCGGCCGCAGCGAGATCCGCAGCCGCGTGTGATCCACATACCTGCCGCGATAGGCCTCCAGGCGCACGGCGGCGACGCGGCCCCACGGCAGATATCCGCCTCGCGCCACCCACAGCCCCCGCCAGCGCACCCCGCCCTAGGACAGGGCCAGGGCGCTGGAAGCCTTGTCGGTCATGCGGCGGCCGGCCTCAGCCGACCATGTCCCAGGCCAGCGGCTCGCCGCGCGTCAGGGCGCGGGCGGCGGGGCGGCCCAGCACCTTGTCGAGGTCGGCCGGCGGCAGGCCGACGCCCGGACGCACCGAGCGGACGTTGTCGCGGCTCAGGATCGCGCCGGCCGGCACGTCGGCGGTGACGTAGAGCGAGCGGCGGTACTGCAGGTTGGCCTGCTCGGAACCCAGCACGTCGTAGTGCGCGCGGCCCAGCGCCGCCCAGGCGTTCTTGGTGTCGTTCACGAGCGCCCGGAACTCGGTCGGCTCAAGGCTGAAGGCCGAGTCAGGCCCGCCGTCGGCGCGGGCCAGGGTGAAGTGCTTCTCGATGGCGGCAGCGCCCACCGACACCGCCGCCACCGAGGCGGCCGTGCCCGGCGTGTGGTCCGACAGGCCGATCGGGCAGCCGAAGCGTGCGGCCATGTCGGCCACGGTCCGGACGTTGGCGTCGGCGAAGGTCGCCGGATAGCTGGAGACGCAGTGCAGCAGCAGCACCCCGGCCGCCCCGGCCTCAAGGGCGGTGTTCCGGGCGGTCTCGATCTCGGTCAGGTTGGCCATGCCGGTCGAGATGATCAGCGGCTTGCCCTTGGCCGCCGCATAGCGGATCAGCGGCAGGTCGACGGCCTCGAACGAGGCGATCTTGTAGGCGGGGGCGTCGAGCCCTGCCAGCAGGTCGACCGCCGTCTCGTCGAAGGGACTGGAGAAGATCGTCACGCCGCGCTTCCTGGCGCGCTCGAAGATCGCCGCGTGCCATTCGAACGGCGTCTGGGCCTCCTGGTAGAGCTCATAGAGGCTGCGACCATCCCACAGGCCGCCGTTGATCTTGAACTCGGGCCGGTCGACGTCGAGCGTGATGGTGTCGGCGGTGTAGGTCTGGATCTTGATCGCGTCGCAGCCGGTGTCGGCGGCCTCGTCGACCATCGAAAGGCAGCGGTCGAGGCTGCCGTTGTGGTTCCCCGACAACTCGCAGATCACATAGGGCGGATAGTCGGCGCCGATCCTGCGGCCGGCGATCTCGATTTCGGGCGAAGCGGTCATGGGCGAACTCACGCGTGTCCCCGCCATATTAACCCTGAAATCGTGGACGAGGCGTCAATCGCCGCCACCGCCCCCGCCGTCACCACCGCCGCAGCTTCCCCCGTCCGACGAGCCGCTGTCGGATGAGGATCCGCAGTCCGACGCGTTCGACGAAGAATCCGACGTCGAGGAACCGCTGTCGAAATACGTCGAAGACGACGCATCGCCCCCGTCGCCGCCCTTGCCGGGCTTCCCGCCGGCCGGCTTTGCCGCCTCCAGCGCCGTGCCCAGGCCCGCCCCGATGGCGACGCCGATCGCGATGCCCATGGCGATGTTGTTGGTCGCCACGCCAAGCGCGACCCCGATCGCCGTCCCGGCCCCGATGCCGATCGTCAATCCGCCCTTCATGGCTCCCCCTTCAATTCTCAGCGACCGATCTCGATGACGGCCGCATCTCCCGCCAGAGCCTGCCGAAGCTCACTCAAGGCGCCTTCCATTCGCGCCAGGACAAACTCCCGGCTCATATTTCCGAACCGAACCCACAACACCTTGGCGCGCGGCGTTCTGTGTCGAGACCATTCGACGAAGTCGCGGTCCTTGGTGACGATCACGTAGCCCTCGTTCAAGGCGAGGTCCCAGATTTCGCCGTCGGACGCCGACAGCAGTCCAAGTTCGGCCAAATGATCCGCCGATAGGCCTTGGCTGCGCAGCCACTCGGCCAAGGCATGTGGAAGCTGGGCGTCGACCAGAAGCTTCAAGCGGCGACGACGGCGGTGTCGGCGACCGCGGCGGCGGCGTAGGCCAGCGCCGCGCGTATGTCGTCCGGTTCCAGATATGGGTACTCTTGGAGCACCTCGGCGGAGGTCATGCCGGCCGCAAGCATCTCCAGCACGTCCTGCACGCGCATCCGCAGACCGCGGATGCAGGGACGGCCTCCGGCCTTGCCGGGTTCGATCGTAATGCGTTCCAGCAGCGGGTTCATGGCGTCAATGTAGCGCACGAGCGGAATCGCGCCTAGATATCCGCCATGTCCACCACCGCTCCCCGCCACACGCGCTGCCTGATCATCGGTTCGGGCCCCGCCGGCTACACCGCCGCCATCTACGCCGCCCGCGCGCTGCTCAAGCCCGTGCTCATCGCCGGCATCCAGCCGGGCGGCCAGCTGACCATCACGACCGACGTCGAGAACTATCCGGGCTTCGCCGACGTCATCCAGGGTCCCTGGCTGATGGACCAGATGCGCGCCCAGGCCGAGCACGTGGGCACCGAGCTGGTCAACGACATCGTGCTGTCGGTCGACCTTTCCAAGCGACCGTTCACCGTGAAGACCGACAGCGGCCAGGACTGGATCGCCGAGACGATCATCATCGCCACCGGCGCCCAGGCCAAGTGGCTGGGCCTGGAGAGCGAGAGCAAGTTCCAGGGCTTCGGCGTCAGCGCCTGCGCCACCTGCGACGGCTTCTTCTATCGCAACAAGGAAGTCGTGGTGGTCGGCGGCGGCAACACGGCCGTCGAAGAGGCCCTGTTCCTCACCAGCTTCGCCAGCAAGGTCACGCTGGTGCACCGCAAGGACGAGCTGCGGGCCGAGAAGATCCTGCAGGAGCGCCTGCTGGCCCACCCGAAGATCGAGGTGGTCTGGGACAGCGCCATCGACGAGGTCCTGGGCGACAGCGATCCGGCCGGCGTCACCGGCGTGCGTCTGAAGAACGTCAAGACCGGCGCGACCACCGAGCTGAAGACCGACGGCGTGTTCATCGCCATCGGCCACGCCCCGTCGTCGGAGCTGTTCAAGGGCCAGCTGGAAACCGGCCCTGGCGGCTATCTGAAGGTCAAGCCGGGCACGGCCTCTACCGCCATCGAAGGCGTCTACGCCGCCGGCGACGTCACCGACGACGTCTACCGCCAAGCCGTCACGGCCGCGGGCATGGGCTGCATGGCCGCCCTGGAAGCCGTCCGCTTCCTGGCCGAGGAAGACCACAGACAAGCCCACCACCCGATCAGCCACAAAGAGGCCAACGAGATCGGGGCCTGGTAGGTCTTCGGACATTCGAGAAACGAGGGGCGGCCGCCGGTCGCCCCTTTTTCTTTGCCCTTCTCCCCTTGCGGGAAAAGGTGGCGGCGAAGCCGTCGGATGAGGGGTCTCTCAAATGTGAGACGCTTCACCCGGCCTGACCGCTCTATGCAGCTTTGAGGTCTGAGAGACCCCTCACCCGGCCTCCCACCGGGAGGCCACCCTCTCCCGCAAGGGGAGAGGGATCCTAATTCCCCAGCGGATCCAGCAGGCTCGGCGCTCTCGGCTTCGGCTTGGGCGGCGGGGGCGGCGGAGCGGTCACCACCGGCGCAGGCGCGGGCTTGGCGGCGGCCTGGGCCTGGACCTCGGGCATGGCCTCCAGGGCCTTGTTGATCCGGGCGATCTCCTCGGGGGTGGCGATGCGACGGCCGGCCACCGTGCCCTCGACCTTCAACCGCTCGCCGCCCGGCGCGGCGACGTCGGGGATGACTACGATGCGGGCGTCCTTCAGGGCCGCGGCCGGCGCGGGGCCGCCCAGGGTCTGGGAAAGCGTCTCAGACAGGGTCTGGGCCAGCACCTCGGGCGGCGCGGCCTCCAGGGTGCGGGGATCGGCGCCCATCAGGGTGTCGGCCGATATCTTGGTCTCGCCGCCGGCGTAGCGCCCCTTGAACGCCGCCAGCGTCCCCGCCGGACCGGTCCAGCGATAGAAGATGTGCGTGCCCACCTGGCGCAGCTTGACCAGGGTCGGCGCCCAGTACGGGGAGACGTAGTCGGCGTGGTAGTGGGTGGCCACGCCCACGTCCTTCATCACGAAGCCCGACAGCGCCCGCCGCGCCACGGCCTGGGCCTGTTTCCAAAGAGCCGGCGAGACCGCCCGCTCCAGCGAGCCGTCGCAGGTGAAGCTGAACTGGCAGCCGGTGCTGCGCAGCGAGCCCTCGTAGATCACCCCGCAGATCGACTTGGGATAGCCGGGATGGCGCAGCCGGTTGAGCACGGTCTGCGCCACGGCGGCCTGGCCGTCCGCCGGCTCGAAACCGGCCTCGAAATAGACCGCCTGGGCCAGGCAGTGCAGCGCCATGGCCCGCTCCTCGCCCGAGGCCCTCAGCACGAAGGGCCGGGCCGCCTCGATCGGCAGGGGCGCGGGCAGGCGGTAGGCGTTGATGAGGCGGGCGTCCTCGAAGTCGGGAACCGTGTCGCCGAGGGTCGGGATGGTGGCGATCTCGATCACCTCCCAGCCCCTGACCCGGCCCCAATAGTCCTTGCGCGGCCGAGGATCGTGCCGGCGGGCCAGGGCCAGCATGGCCGGGTCCATGTCGGCGACGTAGCGGGCGAGCCCCACGTCCGACAGCGTTCCGGCCTGGCTCGCCAGCCCCGCGGCGCGCCCGTGCTGGCGCGGCAGGTGATAGGCCGTCGCGCACGCAGAAAGGCCGCCGACGGCGATCAGCGCCGCGGCGGCCTTCAGGTCCCGTTGTCGTCGGATGGACGGCACGCGGGTGCGTTCGGACTACTTGCTCAGGGTCGAGCGCAGCATCCAGGCGTGCTTTTCGTGGGCCGCCAGGCGCTGGGTGTAGAGGTCGGCGGTGGCTTCGTCGCCGGCGTCCTCGGCCGCCGGGAAGGCCGCGCGCAGGGTGGCGATCACCGTCTCGTTGTCGGCCAGGAGTTCCTTGATCATGGCCTCCCAGTCCTGCTCGCCGTCGCCGTCCTTGATGCTGGAGAGGTTGCCGAAGGCGCCGTAGCCTTGCGGGGCCAGTTCGCCCAGGGCGCGAATGCGCTCGGCGATCAGGTCCAGAGCGGCCCACTCTTCGTTGTATTGGCCTTCCAGCAGGATGTGCAGGGACTGGAAGTAGGGACCGCGAACATTCCAGTGATAGCCGTGCGTCTTGAGGTAGAGCGCATAGCTGTCAGCCAGGACCTTGTTCAGTCCCTGCGCGATGTCCGCGCGTTGCTTGGCCGAAATGCCGATGTTCGGAGCGGTCGCCATTCATGATCTCCCGTGTTGCGTGTCCTAGGTAAGCGTGTCCATGCTCATGGCAAGCCCGCTTCTGAGCGCGGAGCAAGAATGAACAAGAATGATCAGCTCCCCCCGGCGTCGAAGCCACACCGTTCGACATCCGCCCTGCTAAGCGCCTGGCTGATACCCGAGGTTCCCCCGCCGTTCTGGCGCGCGGCGACGGCCGCCGTCGTGGCGACGCTGACGGCCCTGGGCATGCGTTTCGCCTTGCTCGGCCCGGACCAGGCGATCGGCGCCACCCAGGCCTTCTTCCCCGCCATGGTGCTGGTCACGCTGTACGCCGGCTGGCGCTGGGGCGTCGCCCCGCTCGTCTGCGGCGGGCTGCTGGGCTGGTGGCTGTGGGCCGGCCGCTACGGCGAGGCCCTGAGCGAGGCGGAATCGGCCTCGCTGGTGCTCTACCTGATCTCGGCGACGGCCACGACGGCCGTGGCCCACGGCCTGCGCGAAGCGGTGGCGCACCTGGGCGAGGCCCGGCGGCGGCAGGTCGAGGCCGAGGCCCGGCTCGACGTCACCCAGGCCGCCGCCGGGGTCGGCCCCTGGGAATGGGACGTCGCCAGCGGCGCCCTGCATCTCTCCTCCGCCGCGCGCCGCAACCTGCGCCTGCCGCTTGAAGGCCCATTGAGCTTCGACGACGTCGCCGGCGCCGTGCATCCCGACGACCGCACCAAGGTGCGCGAGCAGATCCGCCAGGCCATCAAGAGCGGACCGATCTACGAGGTCGAATACCGGCTGACCGACAGCCAGGAAGGCGAGCGCTGGATTCACGGACGCGGCCAGATCGAGCGGGATTCCGCCGGCCGGGCCGTGCGCGTTCTGGGCGTCAATTTCGACGTCACCAAGCGCCGCCAGGCCGAGGAAGGCCTGCGCGAGAGCGAGGCGCGCTTCCGGGCGCTGGCCGACAGCGCCCCGGCCCTGATGTGGATCACCGGCCAGGGCGGCGCCCGCGACTTCGTCAACGCGGCCTATGTGGACTTCGCCGGCGCCGACTATCGCGCCGCCCTCACCCTCGACTGGCGCACCCGCATCCATCCCGAGGACCTGCCGTCGATCCTGAAATCCCAGCTGGCCGGCGAGACCTCGCGCAAGCCCTTCAGCCTGGAGGCCCGCTACCGCCGGCCCGACGGCGAATGGCGCTGGCTGAAGTCGTTTTCGCAGCCCCGCTATGGCCCCGGCGGAACCTTCGCCGGCTTCATCGGCATCGCCTTCGACGTCAGCGAGGCCAAGGAGGCTGAAGCCCAGCTGACCGGCATGAACGAGCTGCTGGCCGACAAGGTCGACACCGCCCTGGCCGAGCGCGACCTGGCCCAGGCCGCCCTCAGCCAGTCGCAGAAGCTGGAGGCCATCGGCCAGCTGACCGGCGGCGTGGCCCACGACTTCAACAACCTGCTGACCGTGGTGATCGGCGCGCTGGACGTGGTGCAGCGGCATCCTGACGACGCCCGCCGGCGCGACAAGATGGTGGATGCGGCCCTGTCGGCCGCCCGCCGCGGCGAGAAGCTGACCCAGCACCTCTTGGCCTTCGCTCGCCGCCAGCCGCTCAATCCGCAGATCTGCCGCGTCGACCGGGTGATCGCCGAGAGCGAGGCCCTGCTGCGGCGGGCCGTCGGCGAGGTGCTGCCGCTGAAGCTCAGCCTCGGCTCGGGCACCCGCACCGCCCTGATCGACTCCGGCCAGTTCGAGGCCGCCCTGCTCAACCTGGTGGTCAACGCCCGCGACGCCAGCCCGCCCGGCGGGACCATCGTCGTGGAGTCCGGTCCCGAGACCCTGGCCAAGACCCGCGGCGAGCTGAAACCGGGCGCCTATCTGCGCGTCTCGGTGCGCGACGAGGGCGCCGGCATGGACGCCGACACCATCGCCCGCGCCTTCGAGCCGTTCTTCACCACCAAGGCCTCGGGCAAGGGCACGGGCCTTGGCCTGTCGCAGGTCTACGGCTTCGTGCGCCAGAGCGGCGGCGAGGTCGAGATCGCCTCCAAGCCCGGCAAGGGCACGACGGTGTCGATGCTGATGCCGGCCAGCCACGAGGGCGCGATCCTGCAGGACGCCCCGGTCGCCGCCCCCGCCCCTCGCCCCGGTGTCGAGGTGCTGCTGGCCGAGGACGACTCCGAGGTCGGCGACCTGGTCGAGGCCATGCTGACGGAGCTGGGCCACCACGTGCGCCGGGCCGGCGACGCCGACGAGGCGTTGAGCGTCGCCCGCGCCCATCCCGAGCTTGGCCTGCTGGTCACCGACGTGATGATGCCGGGCGACAAGAGCGGCGTGGACCTGGCTTCCATCCTCTCGGCCGAACGTCCCGACCTGCCGATCCTGCTGAGTTCCGGCTATACCGGCCAGGAGCTGGCCCAGGCCCGCGCCACGCCCTGGCCCCTGCTGCGCAAGCCCTACGCCCTCGACGCCCTGATCCGGGCCATCGACCAGGCGTTCGAGGCCCGCCGCATGCACTGAGCCCCCGGCGCCTATCCGCCGCTTAATCGTACGGCCGCGTACGATTTTTCGTCCGCATGCTTTGCATCTTCGGAACGAGCGGCTATATGTGGATAGCCCCTTATGCTCAGTTTCAGCATAAGTCGCGACGCCGGACGGAGCCGCAACTCGGTCTCGGCGTTTTTTGAGGCCCAGGAAATGCTCACTTTGAGCATAAGAGAGGACGACATGGCCGACGGTTTCGCGCCCCTCGCCTTCACCGCCGACATCGAGGCGGAGACCGCCGCCGTCTGGGACAAGGTCAAGCACCATGTCACACCGATGGAATGGCGCCTGCACGCGCCGCTGATCGTCGAGATCAACCGGCTCAAGCGCGAGAAGAACGCCGCCATCCTGGCCCACAACTACATGACGCCGGACATCTTCCACGGCGTGGGCGACTTCGTCGGCGACAGCCTGGCGCTGGCCAAGGAGGCCGCCAAGAGCGACGCCCAGATCATCGTCCAGGCCGGCGTGCACTTCATGGCCGAGACCAGCAAGGTCCTGAGCCCCGAGAAGAAGATCCTGATCCCCGACCTGCTGGCCGGCTGCAGCCTCGCCTCGTCGATCACGGGCGCCGACGTGCGGCTGATCAAGGAGCGCCATCCGGGCGTGCCGGTGGTCACTTACGTCAACACCACCGCCGACGTGAAGGCCGAGACCGACATCTGCTGCACCAGCGCCAACGCCGTGCAGGTGGTCGAGTGGGCCGCCAAGGAATGGGGGACCGACAAGGTCATCCTGATCCCCGACGAGTTCCTGGCCCGCAACGTCGCCCGCCAGACGGACGTCAAGATCATCGCCTGGGCGGGCCACTGCGAGGTGCACAAGCGCTTCACCACGCAAGACATCGCCGACATGCGCGCCGCCTGGCCCGGCGCCGAGGTGCTGGCCCACCCCGAATGCCCGGCCGAGATCCTCGAGGCCTCGGACTTCGCCGGCTCGACAGCCGCGATGAACGACTATGTCGCGGCCCGCAAGCCCGCCCAGGTGGTGCTGATCACCGAATGCTCGATGGCCAGCAACGTCCAGGCCGAAAGCCCCGGCACCCAGTTCATCGGTCCCTGCAACATGTGCCCGCACATGAAGCGGATCACCCTGCAGAACATCTACGACGCCCTGGTGCACGAGCAGTACGAGGTGACGGTCGACGCCGACATCCTCGACCGCGCCCGCCAGGCCGTGCAGCGGATGATCGACCTGCCCCCGCCCGCCGCCCCGGCCCGCTACGACCTCGTCAAGGCGCGCCACCACGTGGACGTGGAGCTGATCTAAAAGCCCCCTTTCCCCTCGATGGGGGAAGGGTTGGGGATGACGTTGGCGCGGCCTTTCCGCTGCAACGTCCTCCCCGCGTCTTTCTCGGATGGCCGAACCGCCGTGTTCACCCCCATCCCCGGCCCTTCCCCCATCGAGGGGGAAGGGAGTGGAGTATGAGATGGTCGACCGCATCACCTTCGACGGCCCCGTGATCCTCGGGGCGGGTCTCGCCGGCCTCAGCGCGGCGCTCGCGGCGAAGACGGCGCTGGTGCTGTCGCCGACGCCGCTGGCGACCGGCTGCTCCAGCGCCTGGGCGCAAGGCGGCCTGGCCGCCGCCCTGGCCGGCGACGACACCCCGTCGCTGCACGCGGCCGACACCATCGCCGCCGGCGCCGGCCTCTGCGACGGCGACGCCGTGGCGCTGCTGACCCGCGAAGGCCCCGCCGCCGTCCGCGCCCTGGCCGCCCTCGGCGCCCCCTTCGACCGCAAGGCCGACGGCGACTTCGTGCTGAGCCTGGAAGCCGCCCACTCCAAGGCCCGCGTCGCCCGCGTCGGCGGCGACGGGGCCGGGGCTGCGATCATGGCCGCCGTCATCGCCACGGTGCGCGCGACGCCGACCATCGAGATCCGCGAGAACGCCCGCGCCCGCAGGCTTCTTCAGGATGCGACGGGTCGCATCGTCGGGCTGATCGCGGAGATCGACGGCGAGCTCGTGGAAGTCCGCGCCAAGGCCGTGATCCTGGCCACCGGCGGCGTCGGCGGGCTCTACGCCGTCACCACGACGCCGACCCAGGTGCGCGGCGAGGGCCTGGGCCTGGCCGCCCTGGCCGGCGCCGAGATCGCCGACCCCGAGTTCGTGCAGTTCCACCCCACGGCCATCGACATCGGCAGGGATCCCGCGCCCCTCGCCACCGAGGCCCTGCGCGGCGAAGGCTCGATCCTCAGGAACACCGATGGCCGCGCCTTCATGGCCGACTATCACCCGGCCAAGGAGCTGGCGCCGCGCGACGTGGTGGCCCGCGCCATCCACGCCGAGCGCGCCGCCGGCCGCGGCGCCTTCCTCGACGCCACGACGGCGGTCGGCGCCCACTTCCCGCACGAGTTCCCGGCCGTGTTCGAGGCCTGCCAGAGCGCCGGGATCGACCCGCGCCGCGAGATGATCCCGGTCGTCCCGGCCGTGCACTATCACATGGGCGGGGTGGCCACGGATCTGGACGGCCGCGCCAGTCTGCCAGGCCTCTACGCCGCCGGCGAATGCGCCTCCACCGGCGTGCAGGGCGCCAACCGCCTGGCCTCCAACAGCCTGCTGGAAGCAGCCGTGTTCGGCGCCCGCGCCGGCCGCGCGGCCGCGGCCGCAGGTGAAGTCGGCGGCGAGCCCGTGCCGCTCCCGCCCCTGCCCGACCTGCCGGACGACGCCTTCCAGGCCCTGCGCCGCGCCATGAGCCGCGACGCCGGCGTCATCCGCGACGCCGAGGGCCTGGCCCGCCTGCAAGCCGAGGTCGCCGCCCTGGAGGCCGCCCACGGCCCCTGCCCGCCCCTGGTCGCCGCCCGCCTGATCGTCGACGCCGCCCTGGCCCGCCAGGAAAGCCGGGGCGGTCACTACCGCTCGGACTTCCCCGAAAAGGCCGATCCGGTCCGCACTTTCGTAACCCTCGACCCCGTCCAGGCCGGTTTGCGCCACGCCGCGGAATAATGGTACGGAAGGAGAACGGAGACGCGACCATGAGCACGCCGTTCGGTCCATCTGACAGCGCATTCGACTATTCAAGCGAAGGCCTCGCCGAGCAGGGCGTGACCGAGTTCCTGCTGACCGTCGACGACCTGGAGACCATGGTCAGGGCCGGCGTCTTCGATCGCGACGATGCGACCCGCGTGGAACTCGAAGACGGAAGGCTGGTGCGGATGTCGCCGGAATCGATGCCCCACGCCCGGACCGCCGCCCGTTTGTGCCTGGCGCTCAATATGGCCCTCGCCCGGCTCGACCTGACCGACCGCTACGAAGTGCTCAACGGCGGTACCGTCCGCGTTTCCGACCTCTCCGCCTTCACCCCGGACGGCGCGGTCATCGCCCGCGACGCCGAAGGCTTCTTCATGCGCTCCGATCAGGCCTTCCTGGTCATCGAAGCCTCGTTCTCGACCCTCGCGCGCGACCTCGGCCTGAAGAGCCGCGCCTACGCCGCCGCCGGGATCGCCGAATACTGGGTAATCGACGTCAAGCGCGCCAAGCTGCATGTCTTCCGCCGCCCGTTCGAAGGCGACTGGACCGAGCGCCTGCTCCTCACCGCCGACGACAGCGTCTCACCGCTGTTCGCCCCCGACGCCGACATTGCCCTGAAGAGCGTATTTTGACCGTCCTGCCCCGCATCGAGCCGCTGCCCGACCTTCTCGTCCGCCCCATCGTCGATCTGTCCCTGGCCGAGGATCTGGGCCGGGCCGGCGACATCACGGGTTTGGCCTGCATCGACGCCGACGCCCGGCTATCGGTGGTCTTCGCCAGCCGCCAGGATGGCCGGGTCTCGGGCCTGGCCTGCGCGCGCCTGGCCCTGGCCGCCCTCGATCCGACCGCGACCTTCGAGGTCATCATGCCCGACGGCGCCGACGCCGCGCCGGGAACGGTTCTGGCCCGCGCAGAAGGGAACGCCCGGGCCGTGCTGGCCGCCGAGCGCACGGGCCTCAACCTGCTGGGCCGTCTCTCCGGTATCGCCACCCTGACCCGGGCCTATGTGCGCCTCGTCGAGGGAACGCTTGCGACCATCGTCGACACCCGCAAGACCACGCCGGGCCTGCGCGCCCTGGAGAAGTACGCCGTGCGCTGCGGCGGCGGGGTCAATCACCGCTTCGGCCTCGACGACGCCATCCTGATCAAGGACAACCACGTCGCCGCCTGCGGCGGGGTCGGCGAAGCCGTCCGCCGCGCCCGCGCCTTCGCCGGTCACCTGGTGAAAGTGGAGGTCGAGGTCGATGGCCTCGACCAGCTGGAAGACGCTCTGCGGCACGGCCCCGACGTGGTCATGCTCGACAACTTCAGCCTCGACGATCTGAAGACCGCCGTGTCGCTGGCCAAGGGCCGCGCGGTGCTCGAGGCCTCGGGCGGCGTCAACCTGACCACCGTGCGCGCCATCGCCGAGACGGGCGTTGACGTGATCAGCGTCGGCGCCCTGACCCACTCCGCGCCGGTGCTCGACATCGGGCTGGACGCGGCCTGAGGCCGCTCCCTCTTCTAAACTCCCGTCATTCCCGCCCTTGTGGCGGGAAACCCTCTATCAGCCGCAAGGGCTGAGGAGGCGGCGTGCCGAGCACGCCGCTGGCGCTTCTCGTGCAAGCGGAACCAGGGGTTCCCGCCACAAGGGCGGGAATGACGGGAGAATGGGGGGAGCGCTCCTAGCGTCCCCTGCCCCGCACCCAAGGCATGATCCGGTCCTGCACGGGCTGGTCGATATAGGTGTGGAACACCCAGGCAGCCCCGATGGCCAGCGGGAAGCCGGCGATCCACATCAGCCATTGCCAGCCGATGCCGATCGGCACGCTGTCGATCAGCTTGTGCACGGCGCTCCAGTAGATCACGCCGACCAGGATGTGGGTGATGAACAGGGCGAAGGAGAGCTTGGCGCCCTCCTCGATCCAGGCCTGGGGATGCTTCACCGGCAGGCGGCCGGCGCCGAGGATGATGGCGGCCAGGCACACCAGGCTGGGCAGGTCGAAGCGGCCGATCAGTTGCAGGATCACCAGGCCCGCGCAGCCCAGGGTCAGCAGGATCTTGGCGGCCTTTTCCGACGGCCAGTTCAGTTCGACCGCCCGCGCCAGGCACAGGCCCAGCAGGAACAGCGGCAAGGCCCGCAGCACGCCGATCCGCAGCGGCAGGTCCGACAGGCCGATCGAGACTTCCGAGAAGCCGAAGCCATTGGTCTGGCGCGAGGCGACGTCGAAGGCGACGACCACGACGGCGGCCGCCGCGATCGGCAGCCACGGCCGCCGGGTCAGGTTGGCGGCGCGCCAGAACCACGGGAACAGGGCGTAGCAGACGATCAGCGCCGACAGCGACCAGCTGGGCAGGTTCCAGCCGTCGCTGTTGAAGCCCCAGGCGTGCATCAGCATGGCCTGCAGCGGCAGCTGGTCCCAGGCGAAGCGCGAGGGCTTGTGGGCGTCGGTGCCGATGACGTTGAGGGCGAAGACCAGGCCCGCCATGGCCGCCAGCACCATCAGGTGCCCCGGCCACACCCGCGCCGCGCGGCGCAGCCAGAACTGGAAGTGGGTGATGCGGCCCGAGATCGCCGACGGCCCGTAGGCGCGGCCCAGCACGTAGCCCGACAGCATCAGGAAGAAGTCCGTGGCCAGGTAGCCGCGCGCGAACACCGGGTGGAAGCGCTCGATGCGCAGCGGGCTCTCGGCGCCGAAGTGGTAGACCACGATCAGCAGGGCGGCGACCAGGCGCAGAAGGTCCAGCGCGCCGCCGCGGGTGGCCGGACGGGGGGCGTGGACGACGGGTGACGCGACTGGTGGCGCCACGGGGGCGACTCTGGGGGCGGCGCCGGCCGGGGGGACCGACTCCGAGGATGACGACGGACTGCTCACGCCCGTGGCCTTAACAAAGCCGAGCCCCGGGGGGAAGCGGCGGAAGGTCGCGCTGGGCCATGCTTGACCACCGACGCGCGAGCCCCATCTGTAACCGCACAAGTATCTAATTGGACTTCGCCGCCATGACCCGCATGCCCGCCCTCTTCATCGGCCACGGCTCGCCGATGAACGCCATCGAGGACAACGCCTGGAGCCGCGCCTGGGCGCAGCTCGGCCGCGACCTCCCCCGCCCCAAGGCGGTGCTGATGGTCAGCGCCCACTGGGAGACCATGGGCGGTACGGCGCTGAGCGCTTCGGAGCGTCCGGAAACCATCCACGACTTCGGCGGCTTCCCCCAGGCGCTGTTCGACGTGCAGTACCGCGCGCCGGGTGATCCGGCCCTGGCCGCCCGCGCCGCCGAACTCCTCTCGCCGCAGCGCACTGTCCAGCACCCGACCCGCGGCCTCGACCACGGCGCCTGGAGCGTGCTGCGTCCGATGTATCCGCACGCCGACGTGCCGGTGGTGCAGCTCAGCCTCGACCGCGGCCAGGGCGCCGCCTGGCACTACGAGGCCGGTCGCCGGCTGGCGGCCCTGCGCGACGAGGGCGTGCTGATCATCGGCAGCGGCGACATCGTCCACAATCTGCGGGCCGTGAACTTCCGCACCGGCGAGACACCCGACTGGGCGCCGCGCTTCAACGAGACGGCCAAGTCCCTGATCGCCTCGGGCGACCACCAGCCGCTGATCGACTGGGAAAACCTCGGCGACGACGCGGCCCTGTCGATCAACAGCGCCGAGCACTACCTGCCCCTGCTCTACGTGCTGGGCGCACAGCAGAAGGACGAGCCGGTGTCGTTCTTCGCCGACGACGTCTTCGCGGCGATCTCGATGACGGGCGTGCAGGTGGGGTGAGGCCTGCGTGATCCTCGCCCTTCGACAAGCTCAGGGTGAGGATCATGGCAAAGGTCGTGCAATAGAAACCTCATCCTGAGCTTGTCGAAGGACGAGGTTTCGGCCCCTCAGGCCGTCTCCAGCGCCCCCTTCAGCTTCGCCGCCGCGGCCACGGCCGCCGCCACCCGCTCGTCCATGCCGTTGTCGTAGATCCGCCGCACCCTCGCCAGCACCTCCGGCGGGGCCAGTTCCGGCCGGCCCGACTGGAACGGCGGATCGGGAGCGTATTCCACCGCCAGCTGGATGGCCTGGGCCACGCCCGGGCCGGCGATCTCGGCGACCAGGGTCAGGGCGAAGTCGACGCCGGCCGTCACCCCGCCGCCGGTGACGAAGCGGCCGTCGCGGGCCACGCGGCTCTCGTCGGGGATCGCGCCGAACAAGGCCAGTTGGTCGCGCCAGGCCCAGTGGCAGGCGGCCCGCTTGCCCTCCAGCAGCCCCGCCGCCGCCAGCACCAGCGAGCCGGTGCAGACGCTGGTGACGTAGCGCGCGCTCCAGGCCAGCCGCTTGATCTGCTCGAGGAACGCCGCGTCGCCCATGGCCTGGGTCACGCCGAAACCGCCGGGAATGCAGAGGATGTCGCACGCCTCGATCTGGTCGAGCCGCGCCAGATGGGCGAAGATCAGGCCGTCGGCCTCGATCTCGCCGCCCTCCAGGCTGGCGACGGTGATCGCCGCGCCCGGCAACCGCGCCAGGATCTGGTGCGGACCGGTGAAGTCGAGATGGGTCACGCCCGGAAACAGGGCGAAGACGATGCGGATCTGGTCGGTCATGGAGAGCCCTCCTCATTTGACGACCAAGGGTCTCCCAGGTAGCGTTCGGCGGAAATGACGGAGATCCCTCGATTTCCGCCATCACTCGGGGAAATGCGATGCCTCGCGCCGTCGGCATGCTGGTCTATCCCGGCTTCCAGCTCCTGGACGCCGCCGGCCCGATCTCGGCCTTCGAGATCGCCGCCCGCTTCGATCCCGGCGCCTACGGCCTGTTCCTGGTCTCGCGCGACGGCGGCTGGACGGCCAGCAGTTCCGGCGCTGCGTTCGACACCCTGCCCTTCGACAAGGCGCCGGCCTTCGACACCCTGCTGGTCTCCGGCGGCGACGGGGTGAAGGCCCCGGCGACCTGCGAGACCACCCTGGCCTATGTGCGGCAGGCCGCCCGCACCGCGCGGCGCACGGCCAGCGTCTGTTCGGGAACCTATGTCCTGGCCGCCGCCGGCCTGCTGGAAGGCAGGCGCGCCACCACCCACTGGAGCCGCACCAAGGACTTCCAGCGGCGCTTTCCGGGCGTGCGGCTGGAGGCCGACCGCATCTGGGTGCAGGACGGCCCGATCTGGAGCTCGGCGGGCATCACCGCCGGCATCGACCTGGCCCTGGCCATGATCGGCGCGGATCTGGGCGAAGCGATCGCCAAGCGCACGGCCCAGCAGTTGGTCGTCTATCACCGCCGCCCGGGCGGCCAGTCGCAGTTCTCGGCCCTGCTGGAGATGAAGGGCGGCCGCTTCGATCCGCTGCTGGCCTGGGCCCGCGAGAACCTGGCCCGCCCGCTGACCGTCGAGGAACTGGCCGAGCGCGCCGCCATGAGCCCGCGCAACTTCGCGCGCCTGTTCACCGCAGAGACCGGCGCGACCCCGGCCAAGGCCATCGAGCGCCTGCGCGTCGAGGCCGCCCGCGCCCTGCTCGACAGCGCCCCGCTGCAGGTCGAGGACATCGCGCTGGAATCCGGCTTCGGCGACTCCGAACGCATGCGCCGCGCCTTCATTCGCGTCTTCGGCCAGCCGCCCCAGGCGCTGAGGCGCGCGGCGAAGGCGAGTTAGGCTCTCGATCTCTCTTCCCCCGTAAAATCCCCGCGAAAGCGGGGACCCAGGTGTTTTGTCGTCGAGCGCCACGCGTTTCAGAAAAAGCCTGGGTCCCCGCTTTCGCGGGGATTTTACGGAGGAAAGGGGGTTCAGCCCCGCAACGCCCTGACCTCCGCCCGCAGCTCGTCCAGGCACGCGGTGTTGGCCCGCGCCATCTCCGACAGCTCGGCCACCCGCAGGGCGTCGAGCTTGTCGTGCAGGCGCATGATCTCCAGCTCGGCGCGCAGGTTGACGACATAGTCGTGCTCGGCCGCCTCGCGGTCCTTCGTGGCCTGGCGGTTCTGGCTCATCATGATGATCGGGGCCTGGATCGCCGCCAGGGTCGACAGCACCAGGTTCAGGAAGATGAAGGGATAGGGGTCGAAGGCCTTGTGGAACGGCATCAGGGCCAGGTTCAGGATCACCCAGGCCGCCAGGATCGCCGAGAAGCTGCCGATGAAGCCCCAGGAGCCGCCGATCGCCGCCACCTTGTCGGCCAAGCGCTCCCAGTAGGTCCCCTCCTTCTCGCGCAGGCTCGGCGCGACGGCGGTCGGGGCCTCGGCGGCGATCAGGTCGATGACGCTGCGCTGGACTTCGGTGAGATCGCCATAGGACACGCCCAGCAGGGTGCGCGACAGGTGATCCAGTTTTTCCGCGCTCATCGATATCCCGCCTGCTTGGTGCAAATCGCATCATCCGGCGCCGCGAGCGTCACGGCAACGCGGTTGACACCACCGCATCCTGAGCGCGAGGCTCGCATCCGTCGGCTGGCCGACCAACGGCCCGCCATCATCGTGGGAGTTCCAGATGGCCCATAAGTTCGTGATCAAGAAGAACAAGGCCGGCGAGTTCGTCGCCTACTTCGTCTACAACAGCGAGAACATCTTCTGGACCGAGGGTTATTCCTCGAAGGCCGGCGCCAAGAACGCCATCGAGTCGATCAAGAAGAACGGCCCCGAAGCGCCGACCGACGACCAGAGCGACGACTGATCCCCTAAACCCTCAAGTGATCTTGACCCCTCCCCGTCGATCGCTGTCTGATCGGCGATAATCAACAACGACGGGGAGACGGCCATGGCGGCTCGCAAGGCGATCTTCATCACCGGGGCGGCCAGCGGCATCGGCCTGGCCAGCGCCCGGCGCTTCGCCCGCGAAGGCTGGCTGGTCGGCCTGTCCGACATCGACGAGGCGGGCCTTGCCCGCGCCCAGGCCGAGCTCGGCGTCGACGACTCCTCGGTCCACCCCCTCGACGTCCGCGACCGCGAGGCCTGGACCCCGGCGCTCCAGGCCTTCACGAGCCGTTCGGGCGGGCGGCTGGACGTGCTGTTCAACAACGCCGGCGTCGCCCGCTTCGGGGCCTTCGCCGAGATCGATCCCGAAGGCGACGACCTGATGCTGGCCGTCAACATCCGCGGCGTGATCAACGGCGCGCGGGCCGGCCTGCCCTTCCTGAAGGCGACGCCCGGCGGCGGGCGGCTGCTCAACATGGCCTCGTGCGCGGGGATCTACGGCGCGCCGGGCCTGGCGGTCTATTCGGCCACCAAGTTCGCCGTCCGGGGCCTTTCCGAAGCGCTGGACGCCGAGTTCGCGCCCCACGGCGTGGGCGTGGCCTGCGTGATGCCGTGGTTCGTCGAGACGCCGATCCTGCACAACTCCCAGCCGGGCAAGAACATCGACATGGGCGAGGAGCTGCGCAAGAGCGGCATGCCTGTCTACGGCGTCGACGAGGCGGCCCAGACGGTGTGGCAGGCGGCCCATGGCCGCGAGCTCTATTATCTGGTGGGAAAGCGGGCCAGGCAGATGCGGTTCATGGCCCGCCTGGCCCCCGGGTTCCTCAGGAACCGGCTCCGGTCGCAACCGCAACCGGCCTGACGTCGGACTTGTCGGGGCCGGTCTTGGTCGGGTGCATGGCCGGGGCCGAGGCCGGCTCGGGGCCGACCTTTTCCGGACCGCCCATGCCGCCCTCGACCGTCTTGGCGACGGAGAGCGCGCTGGCGACGTAGATCACCGGCTTGCCGTCGGCGCTCGGGGCCTGCGGCAGGCTGGTCAGCACGGGCGCGTCGGGCAGGTCGTCCACCGTCGAGGGGCGCGGCTGGCCGGTAAAGGCCCCCGGCGCGCCGGCGCGGCCGCCGAAGCGATAGAAGACGTGCATGCCGACCTGGGCGACGCGCATCAGGCGCGGCCCCCAGTTCGGGGCGACGCCCGTGGTGTGGAAATGGGTGGCCGAGCCGACCTCGGACATCACCGTGCCGGCCAGGGCGCGCGAGGCGACCTTCCTGGCCCGGTTCCAGGCGCCGCGCTCGTGCGGGCTGCGCATGGAGCCGTCGCAGGCGAAGCTGAACTGGCAGCCGGTGCGGGCGTAGGCGCCCTGGAACACGACGCCGCAGATCGACTTGGGGAACGAAGGGTGGCGTACGCGGTTTAAGACTACTTGAGCCACCGCGGCCTGGCCGCTGGGCGTCTCGCCCCGGGCTTCGTAATAGACCGCCTGGGCCAGGCACTCGAGTTCGCGCGAGCTTTCGAGGGCGCTGGTCAGGTGGAACGGCGCGGCGGCCGGGCTGAACGCGCCGCCGAGGCTGGCGCGCAGCAGAAGCGGTTGGTCGTCGGACTTTTCGCCGCCGCTCTGAAGGCGGGCGGCGAGCAGGGAAGCCTGGCGATCGCGCTGGGCGTCGCCGGCGACGGTATAGGGGTCATGGCGACGGGCGATGGCGAGCGCCCCGGCGTCCATGCGAGACGCGGCCTGATGCAGCGCCGCTTCGGAATAACTTCCCGCGGCGCCGTCGGCCAGGCGCGTAACGCGAGCGTGCTGAGAGGCGGTCTGGGCCATGCCCCCCGCCAGATAGACGCCGCCCAAGGCCAGACCCGTGACGGATCCGACCAATACAGCGCCGATCAGCCCGCGCGCGTCAGCGCACGTCTGCGACTTGATAAACAAAGCTTGCGTCCTGCGCGACGAGGGCGCTCCGGCCCCCCGACAAAAACACTTCCAAGACACCCGGAAAAAGCACTATCGGGCCGGTCTGGAAGCGAGGTTCGACCGTTCGCAATAAGGTCGAGATCCTGCTTATGCCTCGCCTTATGACCGAACTATGACCGAGTCGCAAGCGCCTGCTGCACTGCAGCATTGATTTTGCCCGGCTTTTTGGCTGCCCGCGCTATTAACACTTTGATTCACAGGAAAAACCTCGACGCGCGAGAAAACGCCGCAGCAGCGGGATTTTCGACGCATCCGCTTGCCTCTGTCGGAACCCCGACCAAGCCTCACCGTTAACCCGTGCGGTAAATTCGCCGTTCGGAAAGCCCCATGACCCGTCTCACGCCGCACGTCCCGCGCCTCGCCGCGATCCTCGCCCTGGCCGCCCTCGCCTCGGCCTGCGGCCACAACATGGAACAGCGCGCGGCCACCGGCGCCATCGCCGGCGCTGTCGTCGCCGGCCCCGTGGGCGCGGTCGTGGGCGCCGGCGCCGGCGCCGTGGTGGACGCCGCCTCGAAGCCCGCGCCGAAGAAGCGGCGCTGACCCCCTCCGGCCCTCCGGGCCACCTCCCCCAAAGGGGGAGGATCTGATCTGACGCCTCGCCGGAAAGATGCTCCCCCTCTGGGGGAGCTGTCGCGGAGCGACTGAGGGGGCCGCGCAGCGGTTCCTAGGCCAGGGTCACGAACAGCTCGTTCTCGATCACCCACTGTCCGGCGATCTTGCGCCAGGTGGCCAGGTACGTCCCGCTCTGGGTCGCGCCCTCGCCCTTCCAGGTTCCGACCCAGCGTCCGCGCTCGGCCGCCCGCTCGCCGTCGGCGTCGAGCTCGATCAGTTCGCTGGTGCGGACGTAGGAAACGAAGTCGCGGTCGGCGAACTGGCCGGCGAAGGCCTCGATGATCTGGTCGCGGCCCAGCAGCAGCGAGCCGTCGCCGGCGATCAGCTTGGCGTCGGGCAGGAAGAACGGGATCAGCCGGCCCGCGTCCTTGCCCGCGATCAGGCGGTTGGTGAGCTTGCGGCGGGCGGCGACGGCGTCCTGCGGCGAGGTCATGAACTTGCGGGTCCCCTAGTGCTGCACGGCGATATAGGCTGCGCCGTCGCTCCTCCGCAAACCCGGACCCCGATGCCGCCCCTCGACGATTTCGCCCCCCGCGCCTCCGCCCCGCCCGTCCTGGTCACCGCGCGGCTGACGCTCAGCCCGCCGCAGCTGTCCGACTTCGACGACAGCGTCGCCATGTGGGCCGATCCGGAGGTCTATCGCTATGTCGGCGGCCGGGCCTCGACGCGCGAGGAAAGCTGGGCCCGCCTGCTGCGCGCCCGGGGGCTGTGGGCCCTGCTCGGCTACGGCTACTGGTCGGTGCGCGAAACGGCCACCGGCCGCTATGTCGGCGAGGTCGGCTTCGCCGACTTCCACCGCGACATCACCCCCTCGTTCGAAGGCGTGCCGGAGATGGGCTGGGTGCTGGGCAGCCGCATGCACGGCCAGGGCTTCGGGACCGAGGCCGTAAAGGCGGGCCTGGCCTGGGGCGAAACCCGCTGGGGCGCGGCTCCGGTCGTCTGCATCATCCACCCCGACAACGCCGCCTCCCTGGCCCTGGCGGCCAAGACCGGCTTCGTCGAACAGACCCGCACCACCTACAAGGAAAGCCCGACGGTCCTGCTGCGGCGGGGGTGATCAGCCTTCGCGGTCTTCAAGCGTGTGGAAGATACGGAGCACGACGACCCGCTCGGGTTCGACGCGATACTAGATCACGTAGCCATCCCGGCCGAAGTCCACGCTGAGTTCACGCAGCTCGTGGACGACCGGCCGCCCTCGCGACGCAAAGGTCTCCAGAGATCGAATGGCCCCCTTGATCGCGGCCGCAGCCCGCTTGGCGGCTCGCGGGCTCTTGGCGGCCAGAAAATCGGCCAACCGTTCTAGGTCGCGTCGAACGGCAAGGGCCAGGACGACGCGGCGGCGGTTCAAGCGTTGTGCGCCCGCCGTTCGAGCACCAAGGCGTCAAGCTCCGCGAACGCCTCGTCGATTGTCATCGCCTCGCCGGTTCGATCGAAATCGTAGGCCCGCGCCCGCGCGATGACCCAGTCGAGCCCCCCATGGCTTTCCTGCTCCAGGAGCGCCCGCACATAGGCCTCGCGCGATACGCCGGCGTCGGCCGCGGCGGCGGACAATCGCTCGGCGAGATCGGCGTCGACATCGAAGGAAAAACCATCGGCCATGGCTCACCCTACCTCAAGCCTGGACCCTTGTCCTCAAGCCGCCTGCAGCTGTTGCTTCACCCGTTCGGCCAGGGTCTTGATGTCGATGGGCTTGGGCAGGAAGGTCACGCCCGTCTCGCCTTCCAGCAGGTCGCTGAACTCGGCCTCGGCATAGCCCGAGATGAACATAACCGGCGCGTTGCCCAGATAGCCGCGGGCCTTCTTGAGCAAGGTCGGGCCGTCGATGCCGGGCATGATCACGTCGCTGATCAAGAGGTCGATCTTGCCGGCGTTCTCCTCGGCGATGACCAGGGCCTCCTCGCCGTCGCTGGCCTCCAGCACCTCGTAGCCGCGGGCGCGGAGCAGGCGGGCGGCGACGCCGCGCACGGCGTCCTCGTCCTCGACGAACAGGATGCGGCCGGCGCCCGACAGGTCGCGGGCGGCGCGGGGCTTGGGCGGCTCGGCGGCCACGACGGCGGCCGCGGCGGCCTGAGCGGGGGTCGGCTCGTGCACGGGCAGGAAGATGCGGAAGGCCGCGCCCTCGCCCGGACGGCTGTGGACGTGAATCCAGCCGTCGCTCTGCTTGACGATGCCGTAGACGGTGGCCAGGCCCAGGCCCGTGCCCTCGCCCACCGGCTTGGTGGTGAAGAACGGGTCGAAGATCTTGCCCATCACCTCGGGCGGGATGCCGGGGCCGTCGTCGCTGACCTCGATGAAGGCCTGGTCGCCCTCGGCGCCCGGGAAGCCGAGACTACGAGCCTCGTCCTCGTTGAGGCGCGCGGTGCGGATGCGCACGACGCCGCCGCCCTTGGCCGCGCGCACGGCGTCGCGGGCGTTGACGGCCAGATTCATGACCGCCGTTTCGAGCTGGCTCTTGTCGGCCCGCACCTGCGGCAGGTCGCGGCCGTAGTCGGTGATCAGCTTGACGTCTTCGCGCAGCAGGCGGCGCAGCAGGACCTCGAACTCCGAGATCAGCTCGCCCAGCTCCAGCACCTCGCGCTGGACGGTCTGCTTGCGCGAGAAGGCCAGCAGCTTGCGCACCAGGTCGGCGGCGCGCACGCCGGTCTGGCGGATCTCGTTGAGGCCTTCGTAGGACGGGTCGCCCACCGGGTGGCGATGCAGCAGCTCGTCCAGGCGCAGCTGGATGGCGGTCAGCAGGTTGTTGAAGTCGTGGGCCACGCCGCCGGCCAGCTGGCCGATGGCCTGCATCTTCTGGGCCTGGGCCAGCTGCAGCTCGATCTGCTTCTGCTCCGACACGTCGATCAGATAGGCCACCAGCCGCCCTTCGGCGCGGTAGAGATAGAGATGGGCGATGCGCGAGGGATCGCGGGCCAGCCGCACCTCGAAGGGGCCGGCCTTGCCCTCGGCCAGGCGGGTCTCGGCCTCGGCGCGCGACGGCGGGTCGATCAGCTCGCCCAGGGTCATGCCCGCGCTCACCGCGCCGGTCATGGCCGAGAGGGCCGGATTGGCCTCGAGCACCTGCGAGTTGAAGGGATCCAGCCCCTCCAGCAGGGCCGCGCCGAAGGGCGAGGCGCCGGAGAAGGCGTCCAGGGCCCGCGGCGGCGGGGCGGCCTGAGGAATGGGAACGGCGACGGGCGGCAGCGGGGCGGCGACGGGCTCGGCCGCGACGGGCAGGCGCACCAGCAGACGGCCGCCGGCCACGCGGGCGGCCACGGCCGAGCGCTCCTGGCCGGCCAGCACGACCAGGGTCTCGGCGGTCTCGCCCTTGCGGGCGCGGGTCAGGGCCGAGAACAGGGCCGCGTCCTTGGGCAGGCGGCGGGCCTCGCCCATGGTGTCGCGCCAGGCCTGGTTGGCCACCAGGATGCGGCCGTCGGCGACGGTCAGGGCCGCCGGCTCGCCCAGGGCCTCGATGAAGCTGTCGGCCACGTCCAGGCCGTTGTCGTGCGCGGCCGAGGCGCGGATCGCCACCAGCCCCAGGATCGCCACGCCGGCGACGCCCGCCAGCAGCAGCAGGCCGGCCAGGGTGGCGGGTCCGGCGCTCAGGGCCGGGGCCGTGGCGAAGCCGGCGGCCAGGACGAAGAAGATCGCCGCGCCCCAGATCAGGGGGTCGGCGCGGCGGCGGGCCGCCGTCATGTCTTTCGCGGGCGTCTCGGCCATGCCGACCGAAATCCTTCTGCAACTTGGCGGGGATGAAGGCCCCGACGATTCGTCCGGTAAGGATACTCCTTACGCGGCGCAAGAGCGCGTTCAGAAAGCAGGTCTCTGATTCTACGGCGGAAATGTGATGTCCCGATGATCCCGGACAAGCGTCCGAAGGATCAGGCGGGCCGTCAGTCGGCCCAGGCGCGGCGCCTGGCCTTCTTGTTGCTCATCACGAAGCCGATGACCTTGGCGACGGCCTCGAAGTGCTCGGCCGGGATCTGCTGGTCGATCTCGACGGCGGCGTAGAGGGCGCGGGCCAGGGGCGGATCCTCCAGCACGTGCACGCCGGACTCCTCGGCCAGGGCGCGGATCTTCAGGGCCAACTCGTCGACGCCCTTGGCCACGCAGATCGGAGCCGGGGTCTCGCCCTGCTCGTACTTCAGCGCCACGGCGTAGTGGGTCGGGTTCATGACGACGACGGTGGCCTTGGGCACGGCCTGCATCATCCGCTGGCGCGAGCGCTGCATCTGGATCTGGCGGCGCTTGGCCTTGATGTGCGGGTCGCCGTCCGACTGCTTGTGCTCTTCCTTCACCTCGTGAAGGGTCATGCGCATGCGCTTGTTGAAGCGCATGCGCTGCCAGAACCAGTCGAAGCCGGCAGTGACCAGCAGGAAGATCAGCACCGCCCAGAACAGCTTCTTGCAAAGGTCGATGGCCAGCGGGAGCATGGCCGCCGGGTCCATGCCGACAAGGCCGATCACCATCTTGGCGTCGGGCTTGAGCACGAACCAGGCGATGACGCCGGTGACGATGAACTTCAGGGCCGACTTGGCGAACTGCATCAGGCCGTCGGGCCCGAAGATGCGGCCCAGGCCCTTCATCGGGTTCAGCTTGGCGAAGTCCGGCTTCATCTTCTCGGCCGAGAACAGGAAGCCCGACTGGGCGATGTTGGCCGCAGCCCCCATGAAGCCCGAGACCAGCATCACCAGGATCAGCGGCGGCAGCGCCGCCAGCACCACCTTCTTGGCGATCAGGTTGGCCCCGCCCTCGACGTCCATCTGGCCGGCGTGGGCGATGAACGGCACGAGGGCCGAGACCAGGTCGCGCGCCAGCCAGCCGCCGGCGATGACGACGACGCCGAACGCGCCGGCCAGCGAGGCCAGCTGCGAGAAGTCGGGACTTTTGGGAACGTCGCCTTTCTTCCGGGCGTCCGAAAGTTTCTTCTGTGTCGGTTCTTCTGTTTTCGAGGCGTCGTCTGTGTCGTCGGCCACGGCGCCCTCCTAACTGAAGACGTTGAGCAGATCGCGGTAGCGATCGCTCCACACCATGGCGATGCCGCCCAACGACAGGGCGAGCAACGAGAGGCCCAGGATGACGCTGAGCGGCGAGGTGACGAAGAAGATCTGGAACTGCGGCATGACCCGCCCGACCAGGCCGGTCGCCAGGTTGAAGACGATCGAGAACACGATGACCGGGGCGGCCAGCTGCACGCCCAGGGTGAAGCTCTGGGCCACGGTGCGCACGGCCAGGGCGGCGGCGTCGTTGACCGGCACGGTCTTGGTGAACGGGAAGAGGTCGTAGGACCGCGCCATCGCCCCGATGAACAGGTGATGCAGGTTGGTGGCCATGATCAGGGTCAGGCCCAGCATCGACAGGAAGGTGGCCACCGCCGTGCTCGACTGCACGCCCATCGGGTTGGTGGTCTGGGCGAACGACAGCGTCGTCTGCATCGAGATGATCTCGCCGGCCGTGGTCATGGCGCTCATGAACATCTTCAGCACCGCGCCGATCATCAGGCCGATCAGGATCTCGTGGATCAGCTGGCCGGCCAGACCGCCCACCGTGGTCGGCAGCGGGCCCACGCCCTTGGCGACCGTCGGGGTGATGATCAGGGCGATGAGCAGGGCCAGCGACAGGCGGATGCGGGGCGACACGGCCGTCTCGCCGATGCCCGGCATCAGCATGAGCATGGCCCCGATCCGGGCGAAGACCAGACCGGCGACATAGACCTGAGCGGTCGTCGCGAAGCTGTCCACGCCCCGCCCCTCCCTACATCGCCGCGATGCGGGCGGCGATCTGGCGCATGAAGCCCGACATCAGGGCTCCCATCAGCGGCAGGCACAGCAGCAGCGCGATGAAGATGGCGACGATCTTGGGCGCATAGACCAGGGTCTGTTCCTGGATCTGGGTCAGGGCCTGGAACAGGCCGATGGCCACGCCCACCACCAGGCCGACGATCAGCACCGGCGCGCAAAGCTGCAAAGTCAGCCAGATCGCGTCGCGACCCACGTCGAGGACTTCGGCTCCGGTCATGAACGGGCTTTCTGCGGGCGCTCTGGACGGTTTTGGTACGGCCCGCACCATGGGGCCGACATGGTTAACAGGGAGTTAGGGACTGTTAACACGACGCCCCCGCCGGCGGTAAGCCGGGCGCGGCGCATGGTCGCTGAGCCCCGCCCCGCGGCCTGCGACACCGCGCCGCACCGATTTGTACGACTTTACGCTACGGCGCCGCGCGATGGTTGCTGGCGAAACTATCCGGTTGCGTACAGAATGCCACCTTCAGTTGGGGAACTGTCATGCATTCGGACGTCAAGCTGCGCTGGTGGCAGCGCCACCCGTTCGCCGGGTTGGTCATTGGTTGGGCGATCATCGCCTTCGTCGGCGCGGACGTGCTGGGCTTCGCCCTGCTTCGCTGAGATTCTAAGCGCCCTTCTCCCCTTGCGGGAGAAGGTGGCGGCCGAAGGCCGTCGGATGAGGGGTCTCTCAGATGTGAGACGCCTTCACCAAGCCTGACAGCTGCACGCGGCTTTGAGGTCTGAGAGACCCCTCACCCGACCTCCCTCCGGGAGGCCACCCTCTCCCGCAAGGGGGAGAGGGCTCCGCGGCTCAGCAATCGTGGCCCGCGCCCAGCGGACGGCAGCGGCCGTCGATCGGGGTCGGCACCGGCACGCCGGTGACCGCCGCAATGGTCGGGGCGATGTCGACGGTCTCGATCGGCAGGATGCGTTCGCGGGCCTGGGCGCTCTTCCACCAGAACAGGATCGGCACGCGACGGTCGTAGTCCCAGGGCGTGCCGTGGGTGGCGACATAGGTCGCCGCCGCCGTGGCCGGCACCAGGTTCGGCTTGAAGGCCACCAGGATGTCGCCCGAACGGCCCGGCCAGGCGCTGCGGCGCAGGCGTTCCTTGACGTTGATCGCATCCGGCGGCGTGCCCTTGGCGACCGGCGGCGTGGTCAGCAGGTCGTTGATCTCATAGGCCTCGGCCACCTCGGGGCGGCCGCGCACCAGGGCGAGGGCCGCCGAGGCGACGCGGGCGCGCTCCGTGGCCGGCAGCACCTTCTTGTCGGCGCCGACGATCACCAGGGTGTCGATGCCGCCCGGCGCGATCACCGGGTCGTAGTCGAGCGCAAGATCGGTGCGCAGCTGGGCGTTCAGGCCCTTCAGCCAGGCCGAGGTGGCGATGCGGCTGACGTCGTAGCCTTCGTCGTGCAGGCGCTCGGGGAAGTCCGAACCGCCGTGGTCGGCGCTCAGCACCACCAGCACCTCGCCCTTGGCCTTGCCGATGCGCGACAGGAAGGCGTCCAGGCGCGCGTCCAGGCGGCTGAGGTGATCGCACATCTCCGGACCGCGCGTGCCGTAGCGGTGGCCGATGAAGTCGGTGGCCGACAGGCTGACGGTCAGCACGTCGACCTGCGGGCCGTCGCCCAGGCCGAACTCGTCGCGCAGGGCGGCGGCGGCCTCCAGGGTCACGGCGTCGGTATAGGGGCTGGCGGCCAGGTCGCGCAGGGTCTCGGCTTCGTTGGTCGGCAGCGGGCGGGGCAGCTTGGCGTCCCAGGTGCGGTCGCCCGTGGTCCAGGTCTTTTCGAGGGCCGCGCAGGCCTTGTTCTCGTAGGTCCAGACGAAGGGCTTCTTCTTCTGCTCGGCGGCGAGGCGCGCGTTCAGCGCGGCCACGGGCGCAAGCTTGGTCGCCGCGTCCTCGCCGGGACGCACGAAGGTGTTGAAGCCGTAGCCGGCCTGGTACCAGAACGCGCCGTCGGCCTTGTGGCCGGCCATGGTGATCGCGCCGCGATCCTTGCCCGACACGCCGTAGACGCGGCTCTTGGGCGACACGGCCTTCAGCCAGTCGCCATAGGTGCCGACCATCAGGTTCTTGTCGCTGACCGGGTCCTGGTCGGACGGGGCGGCCAGGGTGACCGAGGTGTCGAGCAGGCAGTACGACTTCTTGCCGGTCTCGGGGTCGTACCAGTTGTTGCCGACGATGCCGGTGCGGTTGGGATAGGCGCCGGTGAGCAGGCTGGAGTGGCCCGGACAGGTCTCGGTCATGCCGTGCGACTGATAGCCGTTGGGATAGACCACGCCCTCGCGGCCCAGCTTGCCCAGACCGCCCTTCCACTGGCCGCGCCACTGCTCGAACAGGTTGGCGCTGAACTGGTCGATGGAGATCACCACCACCAGCTTGGGATTGGGCTTCACCTGGTCTGCCGCCTGAGCGGGCACGGAAGCGAATAGGGCGACGCCGGCCAGCGCCGAAAGCGCCGCCGTGGAGGTAAGCTTGCTCATGGCGCGCAACCTGCCCCATTCACAAAAGCGTCGCAAATGAAGCTTGGGCGGACGGCGTTCAGGGAATGTCGTCGCTCAATTCGCGCGCGACGGCGGCGGGCGAGCGCTTGTCGGTGTCGCGATCGACGGCGTAGTTGGCCTGCCGCATGGCCTGCACCGACAGCTTGCCCGACAGCTGCGCCGCCACCGCCTTCAGGCGCGGATCGTCGGCCCGCCCGGGCGACACCAGCAGCACCGCGTCATAGGGCGGCAGCGCGCCCTTCGGATCCTCCAGCACCACCAGGTCGTCGGCCGCGATGCGCCCGTCGCTGGAGAAGGCCGAGATCACGTCGGCCTCGCCCGAACCGAGGGCGCGGTACATGAAGGTCGGCTGGAACTGCCGCCGCGCCTTGAAGCGCAGGCCGTAGGCCGTCTCGACCGCCTTCCATTCGGGCCGCGAGAAGAACTCCAGGTCGCCGCCCATGACCAGGTCCGGCGCCTTGGCCGCGAGGTCAGAGAGGCTCTTCACGCCCAAGGCCTCGGCCTGCCGGCGCTTCATGGCGAAGGCGTAGGCGTTCTCGAAACCCAGCGGCGCGGCCAGCACCACGCCGTCGCGGCGCTTCAGCTCGGTCCGCAACGCGTCCAGCACCGCCTGCCGGCCGGGACTGTCGGTGCGGTGCAGGACGTTGGCCCACAGGGTGCCGGTATAGTCGACATAGGCGTCGAGCTCGCCGGCGGCCAGCGCCCGATAGGCCACGGCCGAGCCCAGGTTGATCCGTCGCTCGACCCGCGCGCCCTGCGCTTCCAGCCGGTTCGCGATCAGCTCGGCCAGCACATATTGTTCGGAGAAGTTCTTGGCCCCCACCACATAGGCCTGCGGGCGCGGCGTCAGGGCCGGCGCGGCGATCGGCGCCAGCGCCGCCAGCAGGCCAAGGCCAAGCGCCGCCAGCGCTCCGCCCCACAGCATGGGCCGGCGATGCTCGATCCCGCGCCCGACCAGACCCAGCAGTTGGTCGACGATCAGGGCCAGCGCCGCCGAGGCCGCGCAGCCGACCAGCACCATGTCCCAGGCCTCGGTCTGAAGCCCCGAAAAGATGTAGTCGCCCAGCGAGGTCTGGCCGACGGGCGTGGCCAGGGTCGCCCCGCCGATGGTCCACACCGCCGCCGTCCGCACCCCGGCCAGGATCACCAGCGCGGCCAGCGGCAGCTCGACCCGCAGCAGGCTCTGGCGCGGGGTCATGCCCACGCCTCTGGCCGCCTCGGTCACCGCCGGATCGACGCCCGACAGCCCCGCCGCCGTGTTCCGCAGGATCGGCAGCATGGCGTAGAGCGCCAGGGCCAGCCACGCCGGCAGGAAGCCCAGGGCCGGAAAGCCGAAACCGAACGTCGCCTTGGTCAGGTTCGAGGCCAGCAGCAGCAGCGGATAGAACAGCGCCAGCAGCGCCAGGCTCGGCACGGTCTGCACCAGGCTGGCCGCGCCCAGCGCGATCCAGCGGAGCCCCGGCCGCTTGGCCGCGGCGAAGCCCAGCGGCAGGGCGACGGCCAGGCCCAGCAGCAGGGCGGCCGCCGACAGCGCCGCGTGCCAGGCCAGGCGCTGGGGCAGAAGCGCGAGCAGCTCAGCCATCCAGCAGCGCCCTCACCCGCTCGGCCTGGCGACGCGGGGCCGCCATCAGGGCCTCGACGCGCGGATCGGCGTGGCCGGCCATCAGGTCGCGCGGCGCGGCGTCGGCGATGATCCCGCCATGCTCCAGCACCACCACCCGGTCGGCCAGCAGCAAGGCCTCGGCCACATCATGAGTGACCATCACCGTGGTCAGCCCCAGGGTCTCGTGCAGCCGCCGCACGTCGTCGCCCAGGGCGGTGCGGGTGATCGGGTCCAGCGCTCCGAACGGCTCGTCCATCAAGAGGATCGACGGCCGCCCGGCCAGCGCCCGGGCCACGCCCACCCGCTGCCTCTGCCCGCCCGACAGCGCCGACGGCCGCCGCTGCGCCAGCGCGCGCGGCAGGTCCACCAGATCGAGCAGTTCGTCCACCCGCGCGGCGATCTCGGCCTTCGGCCAGCCCAGCAGATCCGGGACCACGCCGATGTTCTCGGCTACGCTCATGTGCGGAAAGAGCCCGATCTCCTGGAAGACGTAGCCGATCCGCCGCCGCGGGGCCGGGCCGTCCAGCGCTCCGACCGCCTGGCCGTCGATCCGCACCACGCCCGCCGTAGGCGTCGCCAGGGCGTTGATGGTCTTGAGCAGCGTGGTCTTGCCCGCCCCCGATCCGCCGACCAGGGCCACGAACTGCCCCTTGGCGATCGACAGGTCCACGGCCTCCAGCGCCACGGCGTCGCCGTGCGTCTTGCCGACTTTCTCGAGAACGATGGCGGGGACTGGAGCGGGGCTCATGCCCCCTCACCTTCCGCGCTAGCGACCGCTGCGACAAGCCGTCCCGCTTGCACCAAGCCAAATCAGACGCGTTAATGTGGGTTAACGGGGGGCTGATCAGGAGCAGAACAATGGCCACGGCCCTATCCATGCCCGGTTTCAAGGCCCGCAAGCGCCGCAAGCTCGTCCAGCGCCGCCTGCGCGTCGCCGTCGCCCTGATGCTGCTGGCCAACCTCGCCGTCTGGGCCGGCGTCGTCGCCGCCCTGCGCGGGATCGACGTGGCGGGGCTGCTGCCGCCGCTCTAAATCCCTCTCCCCTTGCGGGAGAGGGTGGCCTCCGAAGGAGGTCGGGTGAGGGGTCGCACGAACAAAAACGCCGCGACGGCCGATCGGCCAGTCGCGGCGTTTTGCGTCTGAGAAACCCCTCATCCGGCGCTTCGCGCCACCTTCTCCCGCAAGGGGAGAAGGGTCCTTAAATCGACATCCGCATGATCTCTTGATAGGCCGAGATCACCTGGTCGCGGATCGAGATCACGGTCTCCAGGCTGGCTTCGGCCGACGAGATGGCGGTGACGACGTCGATCATCTCGGCCTTGCCGGCGGCCTGCTGGGCGATCTTGTGCTCGGCCTGGCGCGAGGACTGGACCGTGTCGGTCATGGCCGACTTCAGCATGTCGCCGAAGTCCATCTTCTTGGGTTCGCTGGAGCTCTTGCCCAGCGACAGCGGCGTCGAGCCGGTGGCGGCGTAGGCCTTGGAAGCGGCGAGCGCGGTGATCATCGCTTAAGCCCCCTACTTCTTCAGGATGTCGAGCGTGCGCGACTGCATGCTGCGCGCGGTCTCGATCACGTTGAGGTTGGCCTCGTAGGCGCGCTGCGCCTCCTTCATGTCCAGCGCCTCGACCAGGGTGTCGACGTTGGGCAGCTTGACGTAGCCCTTGGCGTCGGCGGCCGGGTTGCCGGGGTCGTACTCGGTCTTGAACGCGCTCTCGTCGCCGTCGACGCGGATCATGTTGACGCCTTCCGCCCCCTCGACCTTGGTCGGGCGGAACACCGGCACCTGGCGACGGTAGGGGTCGCCGCCGGCCGTGCGGGCCGTCGAATTGGCGTTGGCGATGTTCTCGGCGATGATGCGCATGCGGCCCTGCTGGGCCTTCAGCGCGCTGGCCGCCACGGCCATCGCCGCCGTCGACTGGGATCGAATTTCAGCCATCTAGCGCGTCCTCAACCGTTGGGCTTGCGCGAGGCGGTGCGGAGCATCGCCAGCGAGCGCTGATAGAAGGAAACCGCCGCGTCGTAGTTCATGCGCGCATCGGTCATCTTGAGCATCTGGTCCTCGAGGCTCACGGAGTTGCCGTCGAGGGTGGTCTCGCTGTCGGCGCCCTGCGGCGAGCGCCACGGGCTGGCCGTCGTGGCCGGGGCCATGTGGCCGCTGCTGGTCGCCAGCATCTTCACCGGGCCGACCGGCGCGGCGCCGCCGCCGCGATAGGACGAGCCGGTCGCCTGGGCGTCGAGCGAGGCCTGGAAGGTGTAGGCCTTCAGGTCCCGCGGCTGGTAGCCGGGGGTGTCGGCGTTGGCCACGTTCTGGGCGACGACCTTCTGCCGCTCGTTCAGATAGCCGAGCCGGCTCTTGAGCATCGCAAAGAGGGGAATGTCGTCGGGACCCATGCGGATCATGGTGAAGAAACAGGGTTAATCGCGCATTAATACCCGTGAGGCACACCAGGGATGCGGCGCCACGCCGCGCCTTTCACGCCAGGGATTTCAGCGCCGCGGCCATGGACGTCTTTCTGCTCATCCGCGCCGTCGCGGCGCTGGCCGTCACGCTGGGCCTCATCGGCCTGGCCGCCGTGGCCCTGCGCCGATTCGGCCCCGACGCCCTGAGCCGCTTCGTCTCCCAGCGCCGCGAGCGCCGGCTGCAGGTGATCGAGACCCTGGTGCTCGACCCCGCCCGCCGCCTGGTGCTGTGCCGCATGGACGGCGAGGAGCGCCTGGTGCTGCTGGGCGACGGCCGCCTGCTGGACTGGACGCCCGCCGGCGTCTCCGCCGCTTCGACGCCTTCCGCCGAGACCCCCGCCCAGCCGGAGCCCGTGGCCTGATGAGCCTGCTCAAGTCCCTCACCGGCGCCCACCCGCAGGACCTGCGCCGCGCCGCGGTCATCGCCGTGCTGGCCGCCTTCGCCACCACCCTGGGCCCGTCCTTCGCCATGGCCCAGTCGGCGGTCAACGTGAACCTCGGCACCGGCGCGGGCCTCACCGAGCGCGTCGTCCAGCTGGTCGGCCTGCTGACCGTGCTGTCGCTGGCCCCGTCGATCGTCATCATGACGACCTCGTTCGTCCGCATCGTCGTGGTGCTGGGCCTGCTGCGCACGGCGATCGGCGTGCAACAGAGCCCGCCCAACCCGGTGATCATCAGCCTGGCGCTGTTCCTGACCGCCATCGTCATGGGCCCGACCTTCGAGCAGTCCTACGACGCCGGCGTCAAACCCCTGCTCGACAAGCAGATGGAGCTGCCCGAGGCCTTCGAGGCCGCCGGCGGCCCGGTGAAGACCTTCATGCTGCGCCAGGTCGACGAGGACGATCTGGCGCTGTTCATCCGCCTCTCCAAGATCGAGAAGCCCAAGGCCGCCCAGGAGACCCCGTTGAAGGTGGTCACCCCGGCCTTCATGATCTCGGAACTGAAGCGCGCCTTCGAGATCGGCTTCCTGCTGTTCATCCCGTTCCTGGTCATCGACCTGGTGGTCGCCAGCGTGCTGATGAGCATGGGCATGATGATGCTGCCGCCCGCGACGGTCAGCCTGCCGTTCAAGCTGATCTTCTTCGTGCTAGTGGATGGCTGGCGACTCGTCTGCGGCAGCCTGGTGGAAAGCTTCCAGCGCGGCGGCGGCGCAGGCTGACGCGCTACTCTTTGAAGACAAGAACAGAAGACCAAGACCGATGGGCGTTTTCGTACTGGGCTCGATCAATCTGGACGCCGTGGCGCGGGTCGACGACCTGCCGCGGCCGGGCGAGACGGTGGCCGGCCTGTCGCTGGAGCTGTTCCTTGGCGGCAAGGGCGCCAACCAGGCCGTCGCCGCCGCCCGCATGGGCGCGCCCACCCGCCTGATGGGCGCGGTCGGCAAGGACGACAGCGGCTCCAGCCTGAAGGCCAAGCTCGCTGGCTACGGCGTGCAGGTGGCCGACGTCGTCGAGCTGTCGGGCGCCCCCACCGGCCAGGCCCACGTCTGGGTGTCCAACAGCGGCGAGAACATGATCGTCGTCACCGGCGGCGCCAACATGATGATCACGCCCCAGCAGGTGGCCGCCACCCCGCTGGAGGGCCAGCGCGTGCTGCTGGCCCAGCTGGAGACCCCGGCCGCCGCCATCGAGGCCCTGTTCAAGGCCGGCGCGGCCAAGGGCGGCCTGCGGGTGCTGAACGCCGCCCCCGCCCTGCCCCAGGGCGCGGCCCTGTTCCCGCTGACCGACATCCTGATCCTGAACCAGACCGAGCTGGCCACCTACGCCCGCCTCGACCACGAGCCGGCCAAGCTGGAAGAGGTCTCCAAGGCCGCCCGCAAGCTGATGAGCCGCCCGGACCAGACGATCATCGTAACCCTGGGCTCGGCCGGCGTCGCCGCGGTGCGCCGCGACGAGGCCTTCCTGGTCGAGGGCCGCAAGGTCAAGGCGGTCGACACCGTCGGGGCCGGCGACTGCTTCTGCGGCGCCCTGGCCGCGGGCCTGTCGGCCAATCTCGACCTACGCGAGGCCGTCGAGCAGGCCAACGCCGCCGCCGCCCTGTCAGTGCAGAAGCCGGGCGCCGCGCCCTCGATGCCGGGCAAGCGCGAAGTCGAGCAGTTCCTGGAGGGCTGAGGCCCTTCGGATCACAAGGGAGGCCGCCCTGGACAGGACAACACCCGATATCCTGGCCCAGGCCCGCGAAGCACCGCCTCCGGTCGTTGCACGCTTTGAGAGCACCTTCAGCAGCCACGACGGAACCCCGCCGACGGCGCGATTCGAGCTGGCCTGCACGCACTGCGTCTGGGGCATGTTCGTGGTGTTCGAGCACAGGCCGCAAGGCGACGAGCAGGCTAGCGGTCTTGGGCTGAAGTGCGCGCTTTGCGGCTCGATGGCCGACCTCTTCGACGCCCGCCGCGACGGGTATGACGGCGAACTGGGCCACAACGGCGTCCCTGCTCAGGCGCGGACCGAAACCCTGCTGGAGACTCGCCCGGGCCACGACCTCGGCGCCGTATATGTTCGGGTAGGCCTGACCTACAACGTCGACTTCGAGGAACTGCAGGAGATCGCCGACGAGCGCGGCAAGCGTCCGCAGGACCTTTTCGACGGGTTCACCCTCGACATAAGGCAAGGCTCCCGCTGGACCGAGAGCGTCTGGGACTACGAATGCGCCTGAGTGGGCGCGCCGCAAGCCGTCATGCCGCGAAGAAGTCCACGATCGCCCGGGCGAAAGCCGGATTGGCCACCGCCGTGCGGTGATCGCCGCCGACCAGCAGCGACCGCGCGCCGGGGATCGCCTCGGCCAGCCGCTCGGGCCGCACGGCCAGCGGGTCGTCGTCGCCGGCGATCACCAGGGTCGGAGCGGCGATGCGGTCGAGCGCGATCGGCTTGGCGTGGACGACGCTGGCCTGGGCCGCCAGGGCCTTGCGGTCGGCGCCGATGGCGTCGGCGAACAGCCGGAAGGGCGCGGCCGCCGGATGGCGGATGGTCGAGGGATCCTCGGTCAGCAGCGCCTCGACGATGGCGTCGCTGGGCACGTGGCGGGTGTCGACCCCGCCGGTGGCGACCACGCCCTCGCCCACCCCGCCGGTGACCAGCCGCCGCACGCGAGGCTCCTGGCTGGCGCAGATCAGGGACACGATCGCCCCCATCGAATAGCCGGCCAGGTCGATGGCCGGGACGCCCAGATGGTCGATCAGTTCGCCGACGTCGCGGGCCATCCGCGCCTCGCCGTAGAAGGCCGGATCATGCGGCTTGTCCGACGCGCCATGGCCGCGCGCGTCGATCGCCACGACCTTGCGCCCCGCCGCGACCAGGGCGTCGACCACGCCCGGCCCCTTCCAGTTGATCAGGCCGCTGGCCGAAAAGCCGTGGTGCAGCACCACCGGCGGCCGATCCGCGTCCTCGCCCCAAACCTGATAGGCGATCGACAAGCCGTCCGAGGTCGTGAAGCTGGGCATGCGATCCACCACAATTCAAACAATCGTTTCGATTGCTAGCGCAGCGGGGCGGCGGGCGCAACTTGAGGTCAAGCTTGGGGGACACCCCCTCCCGGAGGAGCGCGGTGGATCAAGTCGAAGACAGGAACTGCCCCACGGGCGAAAACCTCGTCCTTCGACAAGCTCAGGATGAGGTTTTTCTAACGCCCGGGCCTGTCATTGTTCCTCATCCTGAGCCTGTCGAAGGACGACGAACACGCAAGGCGCTGGATGCGCCGCTTCTAGGCCGCGCGGATGCCGCTGAACGAGCCTTCGGCCTGGGCGCCGACGATGGCGTCGTAGCCCAGGATCATGTCGACGTCCTTGCCGTTGCTGGCCAGCGGCAGGCGCAGCCACAGGATCGAGACGTGCGGCGCGCCGCGCCAGGCCAGGCTGTGCACGCCCACGCCGGGACGACGCTCGTCGACCACCTTGTCCAGTTCCTTGCGCCAGTAGTCGGCGGCGGCGGTGTTGTAGACCTCGTCCAGCTTGCGGCCGGTGATCTCGCGGCCATAGACGCCGTAGAGGCCGGTGCCCGCCAGACGCAGGCGATAGTCGCGCGGTTCGCGCACCACGTCGGTCAGGCTGACGGTCGGAAGCAGGCGCTTGATGCCGGAAGGTTGAAGATCGACACGCGCAGGCAGGTTCGCCCCACGGCGCAGGGACGCCCAGTAAGCGAACATTTCCTGATGAGCGCGCGCCGCCGTGGCGGATGCGCTCAATTGCGCGGACATCTTCAGAGTCCTTAACAAGTCTTTGGAATCACGGTGATTCACCGCGCATTCACTATGTCTTAAGCACCGAATCGGCGGAAGCGAAAAATCGCGTTCGCCAACAAAGATTCTGCTGGCGAGTCAATCTGGAAGCACAACGCCCGGCCGCTGGGACAGCGACCGGGCGTCGGCGTTTCGCTCGAGCTTAACCACAAGTGATTGATTGATTTAAGGTAAATGAACGCTCAGACTCAGCCCTTGCGGGCGCCGCGCGTCCCTCGCCCGGTCTGACCCAGGCCCATCTGCCGGGCCAGGTCCGAGCGCGCCTTGGCGTAGTTGGGCGCAACCATCGGGTAGTCCGACGGCAGGCCCCACTTCTCGCGATAGTCCTCGGGGCTCAGATCGTACTGCGTGCGCAGGTGCCGCTTCAGCGACTTGAAGCGCCGGCCGTCCTCCAGGCAGACGATATAGTCGGGCGTCACCGAGCGGCGGACCGGCACGGCCGGCTCCTTCGGCTCGGGCGCGGCCGCCTGCGGCGCGCCGACGGCGGCCAGGGCCCCGTGCACGCTGCGGATCAGGGCCGGCATCTCGGCCGCCGACACCGCATTGCCGCCGACGAAGGCGGCGACGATGCTCGCGGTCAGTTCGACCAGGGGGATGTCTTCTTCCATGGCGCTCTCCCGTTCTCTCTGTTTTCTTTTATTCGACGCGCGCCGCCTCACACGCGAAGTGCACATATGGATAAGCTTGCCAGTAAATCCGGGCAATAGCTGAATCCAGGGAATATTGACTGATGGATAGCCGACATAAGCCAAACGACAACTCAAGGTCGTGAGTTGAAATTTGCATTTTCCGTAATATTGACTGAACACGTTCAGCCAACTTGACCGGCCGGACTAGTTACTGCGTCGCTTTCTCAAGGAGGGGCTCGATTTCCGTACGGGAGAAGGCTTCCGCCGAACTTCACGCCTCCCCCTGTGGGGGAGGTGTCGCGGAGCGACGGAGGGGGCCGGTTTTCAGCTTCCGAAGCGTCGGTCGCCTTGCCCTCCGACATCGGGAAATTCCGCCTCCCTCGCCCTTGTGGCGAGGGTCCATGCCGGCGACCGCTCAGACCCAGGCCGTCCTGCAAAGGTCTGAGCAGCTGAACGATGGATCCTGGGCACAAGGC
>NZ_JBWKPK010000016.1:0-132012 GCF_059418205.1 Caulobacter sp. GW821-FHT09B11
CGACGACGTCCTGGCCCGCTTCGCCGGCGCGGTCGAAGGCCTGGCCGACGCCGACCTCGTCCTGCGCCTGACCGCCGGCACGGCGCCCAGTCTCGCCCCCTCCACCCCTTCGGGGTCCCCCTCCCCCGCAAGCGGGGGAGGAGCCATCATGCCCGTCCGGGGCGTTCTTTCGCTCCACGCCGCAAGTCCTCTCGACGGATCGCCGGACCTCGCCTAGGTTTCGCCTCCGGAACAAGAGGGGAACGCTCATGGGCGGCGATATCCGCATCGGCATCGGCGGCTGGACGTTCGAGCCCTGGCGCGGCCACTTCTATCCGAGCGACCTGAAGCAGAAGGAGGAGCTGGCCTACGCCAGCCGCCAGCTGACGGCGATCGAGATCAACGGCACCTACTATTCCAGCTTCAAGCCCGACAGCTGGCGCAAGTGGCGCGACGAGACGCCCGACGACTTTGTGTTCGCGGTGAAGGCCTCGCGCTTCACCACCAACCGCAAGGTGCTGGCCGAAGGCGGTGAGTCGGTCGGCAAGTTCCTCGACCAGGGCCTGACCGAGCTGGGCGACAAGCTGGGGCCGATCCTCTGGCAGTTCATGCCGACCAAGAAGTTCGACGAGGCCGACTTCGGGGCGTTTCTCGCCCTGCTGCCCAAGGAGAAGGACGGGGTGCGCCTGCGCCACGCCGTCGAGGTGCGCAACGACACCTTCATGACCCCGGCCTTCCCGGCGCTGCTGAGGGAGCACGGCGTGGCCGGCGTCTACGCCAAGCACTTCGACTATCCGGAGTTCGCCGACGAGACGGCCGACTTCGTCTATGCCCGCCTGCAGACGGGGTCGGACGAGGTGGCCACCGCCTATCCCGAGCCGGAGCTGGATGACTGGGCGTCTCGCCTGAAGACCTGGTCGCGCGGCGAGCGTCCGGACGACCTGCCGCGCATCGACAAGGCCGCCGCCCCCGCCGCCGACAAGCGCGACGTCTTCGCCTTCATCATCCACGAGGGCAAGGTCAACGCTCCGCACGGCGCCAAGGCGCTGATCGGGAAGGTCCGCTGATCCTTCTCCCCTTGCGGGAGAAGGTGGCGGCCGAAGGCCGACGGATGAGGGGTCTCTCAGACGCAAAACGCCGCGACAGCTGAACAGCCGTCGCGGCGTTTCTATTCGTGCGACCCCTCACCCGACCCGCTTCGCGGGCGACCCTCTCCCGCAAGGGGAGAGGGATCAGGAAGCAGCAGCCGCCGCCATCTCGCGCCAGCCCTTGGCTTCCTTGCGGAAGCGCGGATGCGTCTTGGACAGGCGCTTGTCGAGTTCGGCCAGGGCTTCGCGGGCCTCGGCCTTGCGGCCGCTCTGGCCCAGGAACACGGCGTAGCGCGCCATGCCCTCGAAGCCCGGCAGGTGGGCCGCGGCCCAGCGCAGGGAGACGTCGGCCTCCTCGGTGCGGCCCAGGGCCGCCTGGGCCCGTCCCAAGGCCAGGGCGGTCTGCGGGGTGCGGCTCTTTACGCCCTGCTCGCCCAGGGCCTCCAGCAGCGGCAGGGCCTCGGCCGCGCGGCCAAGCTCGATCAGGCTGTTGGCGCGGGCCAGCATCAGGGCCGGATCGTCGGCGTAGTGGCCCTGCAGGGCCTGAGCGTAGATCCGCTCGGCCTCTTCGTGCTTGCCCAGGCTCGTGGCGGCGGCGGCCAGGCGCGAGAGGTTGGTCACGGTCGGGGCGTCCTCGGCGTCGCGGCCGGCCTCGCGGTATTCGCGCTGCGGGTCGAGCGCCTGGCGGGCGGCGGCCTTCATCTGCTGGGCCTTGCTGCCCCCCATGAACTCCGGCGCGATGATGGCCAGCAGGTAGACGATCCCGCCCAGCGGCTGGAACATCAGGATGATCAGCAGCCAGTACATGGCCTGGCCCGAGCGCACCACGTGGACGCAGAGGGCGATCGAGAAGATCAGCGACAGGCCGAAAAGCGGGATCATAGAAAGGCTCCAGGACGTCCCGGCTATGTGTGGCGCGACCGTGCCCGCGTCAATCTCGGACAGCGCTTCGAACGCCGTCGAAAGAGCCTGACGCCGCCAGGGCGCCGGGCGGCTCTTGTGTTTCCACCTTGTCACAGTAAGGTATCTATATTGCGAGACGATATCCCATTTGATGGGACGATATCGTCGCGGACATAAGCAGACCGGGCAAACCGGCGCTTTGGGTTGGAAACATAAAGGCGGGCCGGGGACACGGCGCCGCCCTCAGGAGGCAGCTATGTCGTCATCCTTGCGTGGCCTGCGTGCGGGCGTGTCGGTCGCGGTTCTGGCGATCGCGGCCATGGCGGCGGGAGCGGCGAGCGCCCAAGTCGCGCCAGGGGGCGCGCCTGACGCGGCCCAGACTCCTGCCGGCGAAACCACCGAAAACACCGTCGACGCCATCGTCGTCACCGGCTTCCGCGAAAGCCTGCGCAGCGCCCTTTCCGTCAAGCGCCAGTCGTCCGGCGTGGTCGACGCCATCAAGGCCGAGGACATCGCCGACTTCCCCGACGCCAACCTGGCCGAGTCGATCCAGCGGGTGCCCGGCGTGTCGATCACCCGCGTGGCGGGCGAGGGCCGCACGATCACCGTGCGCGGCCTGCCGCCCAGCTTCACCCGCGTGCGCATCAACGGCATGGAGGCCCAGTCGACCAGCGGCGCCACCACCAGCGACCGCGGCGCCAACCTGGGCCGCGGCTTCGACTTCAACACCTTCGCCTCGGAGCTGTTCAGCGGCATCACCGTGCGCAAGTCGGCCCAGGCCGAGGTGATCGAGGGCTCGCTGGGCGCCACGGTCGACCTCGACATCGCCAAGCCGCTCGACCAGAAGGGCCGCACCCTCGTGCTGGGCGGCTCGCTCGGCTACAACGACCTGTCCGAGAAGATGGACAAGAAGTTCACCGCCGTGGCCGGCGATCGCTGGGACACCGCCTGGGGCGAGTTCGGCGCCCAGGCGTCGCTGGCCTTCAGCAAGCGCAAGTTCCTCGAGGACCAGTGGGGCTCGGGCGGCTGGAACCCGGCCACGATCGACGGCGGCTTCTGCACGCCCGTGGGCCGCACCGCGCAGAACCCGGCCACCGATCCGGCCACCGGCGCCGACGCCCTGAACTGCGCCACCGGCGTGCCGCGCCCGGCGGCCAACGACACCCTCTACGACCTGGGCAACCAGACCACCGTCTTCTTCCCGCGCCTGCCGCGCTACGGCCGCTTCCACCACGACCAGGAGCGAACCGGCGCCACCCTGGCCCTGCAATGGAAGCCCAACGACCGCACCTCGTTCGGCTTCGACGCCCTCTATTCGAAGTATGACGTGGTGCGCGAGGAGAACTGGCTGGAAGGCTTCTCCTTCGCCCGGGCCATCAGCCAGAACGGCAAGCCGCAGACGGCCATCCGCGAGCTGATCCTGCGCAACGCCGGAACCAGCAACACCGCCGGGATCAACTTCGGCAAGACGGTCTACGACGTGGCCTACGGCCGCTTCGACGGCGTCGACGTGCGCTCCGACACCCAGCACGACGAGTTTCAGAACGTCTTCCAGCAGTACACCTTCACCGGCAAGCACGAGCTGACCGACAGCATCACCGTGTCGGGCCTGGTCGGCTATTCGAAGTCGGACTACGACCAGCCGATCACCACGACGATCATGTTCCAGCGTCCGAACACCAGCATGACCGTCGACTTCCGCGAGGACCGCGACCAGCCGACCATCACCCACGGCTTCAACGTCGCCGACCCCAGCCTCTACACCTTCGGCACGGGCAACGCCGAAGTGCGGATGTCGCAGATCTTCACCACCAACATCTACAAGACCGCCGAGGCGAACCTGGCCTGGCGGGCGGACGATGACCTGACCATCAAGTTCGGCGGCCATATCCACGAGTTCTCGTTCGACACCTCGGCCTACCAGCGCTCGAACAACTTCCTGGTGCCCAACCTGAGCAGCGCCCAGCTGCAGGCGGTGACCAAGGTGGTCGAGGGCTTCGGCGGCCACGGCATCAAGAGCGGCGTGTTCCCCTCCAGCTGGGCGACCATCGACTACGACAAGTTCGTCGCCAGCCAGAACCTCTACAGCAAGACCGGCATGTACGCCCTGATCCCCAATACGGGCGGCACGCGGCGCGTGGAGGAGAAGGTGACCTCCGGCTATCTGCAGGCCGACCTGAAGACCGTGATCGGCGGCCTGCCGGTGCGCGGCGACATCGGCTTCCGCATCGCCAGGACCGAGCTGCAGGCGCGCGGTTACCAGATCGGCTCCACCCAGGTGACCGCCGAGAACGACTATCTCGACGTGCTGCCGGCCCTGAACGTGGCCTTCGACCTGACCGACAGCCTGGTGCTGCGCTTCTCGGCCGCCAAGGTCGTGTCGCGGCCCGACCTGACCTTCCTGTCGCCCGGCGGCAGCCTGAACCTGACCGGCACGCCGTCGATCACCTCGGGCAACCCGGACCTGGATCCGATCCGCGCGACCACCTTCGACCTGGGCGGCGAGTGGTACTTCTCGCAAGGGTCCGTGCTGAGCGTGGGCGTGTTCTACAAGGACATCGCCACCTACGTGCAGAACCAGTCGCAGCAGATGAGCTTCCGCCAGACGGGCCTGCCGCTCAGCCTGCTGGGGACCTCGCAGCTGGATCCCGACAACACCCTGTTCACGGTCACCCGGCCGGTGAACACGCCCGGCGGCCCGCTGAAGGGGCTGGAGATCAACTACCAGCAGGCCTTCACCTTCCTGCCCGGCCTGCTGCGCCATACCGGCGCGCTGGTGAACTACACCTATGTCGACTCGACCATCGACTACTTCCTGGCCGACGGCAGCGTCACCACCAACGACCTCGTGGGCCTGTCGAAGAACGCCTACAACGCCACGATCTACTACGAGGACGACAAGTTCAGCGCCCGCCTGTCGGCCTCGTACCGCGACAAGTCGATCGTCGCCCTGCCGGCCAACAACCCCTACCAGGACGTCGAGGGCTACGACGCCAACCTGACCTTCGACATGGCCGCGTCCTACCAGATCAACGACAAGTTCAAGCTGTCGCTGGAAGGGCTGAACATCTTCGACCGCTTCAACCGCCAGTTCATCGACTCCGACCGCGACAGCACCTTCGTCTACACCCACACGGGGCGGCAGTTTAACCTGGGGCTGCAGTACCGGTTCTAGAGGGCGTCCAAGGGGGGGCGGGCTCGAGCGCCCGCCCCCATACTCCCGTCATTCCCGCCCTTGTGGCGGGAACCCCTCGTTCCGCTCGCACGTGAGACGCAAGCGGCGTGCTGAGCACGCCGCCCCATCCGCACCTGCGGCTGACAGAGGGTTTCCCGCCACAAGGGCGGGAATGACGGGAAGGTTTGGGGCTACGCCCGCGGCTTCTTCGGATCGGCCTTGGGCGACGGCGCCAGGCGCAGCACCTCGGCCTGGTAGCGTTCGTCGTCGCCGGCGGCGGCGAAGGGCAGGGCGTCGCAGAGGGCGTCCAGCAGCGGGTCCAGCCACTGGTGCTCGACCTTGTGGAAGTCGCCCAGCACGTAGTGCATGACCATGTCCTTGTCGCCGGGATGGCCCACCCCGATGCGGCCCCGACGGAAGGCGTCGCCGATCTGGCTGGTGATCGAGCGGATGCCGTTGTTGCCGGCCGCCCCGCCGCCGGCCTTCATCCGGAAGCGGCCCGGCGCCATGTCGATCTCGTCGTGGAAGGCGATGACGTCGGCCGGCTTCAGCTTGAAGAACTTCATCGCCTCGCCCACGGCGCGGCCGCTCTCGTTGTAATAGGTCTTGGGCTTGAGCAGCAGCAGCTTGACCGGCCCGTTCGGGGTGTCGACCTGCCCCTCGCACGCCAGCCCCTGGAAGCGCGCGCGCCACGGCGCCGTGCCCCATTTGCGGGCCAGGGCGTCGACGGCCATGAAGCCGACGTTGTGGCGGTTCTTCTCGTACTTGGGCTCGGGATTGCCGAGGCCGGCGAGGATCAGCATGGCGCGGTCCTGAAGCAGTGGGGCGAAATCCTCGTCCTTCGACAAGCTCAGGATGAGGATTTCGAGCGGGCCTTCCAGTCGCCCTCACCCTGAGCCTGTCGAAGGGCGGGGGCGGGGCCGCATACGAAAACGGGCGGACCCGAAGGCCCGCCCGTCATCTAGATCAGTTCGGTGGTGAAACCGAGCCGGGATCAGCCTTCGACGGTGGTGTCGCCTTCGCCCGACTGGGCGGCGGCCGAGGCCTTCAGGGTGGCGATCACGAAGTCGCGGTCGACGGCCGGCTTCACGCCTTCCGGCAGCTTCACTTCCGAGATGCGGATGGTGTCGCCGATGTCGTGCGAGGCCAGGTCGATGATCAGCTCTTCCGGGATCTGGTCGGCCGGGCAGGCCAGCTCGACGGTGTGACGGATGACTTCCAGCGAGCCGCCCTTCTTCAGGCCGACCGAGGTTTCGTGGTTCTTGAAGTGCACCGGCACTTCGATCTTGATCAGCTGGTGCTCGCTGACGCGGAACAGGTCGAAGTGGACCGGCTCGTCGGTGACCGGGTGGAATTGCACGGCCTTGGCGATGACCGATTGCTTGTCTTCGCCGTGCTGCAGCGTGACCAGGTGGCCGAGCAGCTTGCCGGTGAACAGCGCCTTGCGGAATTCGTTGACCTTCACCGCGACGTTCACGGGATCCTTGTCGCCGCCGTACAGCACGCCCGGGACCAGGCCGGCGCGGCGGGTTTCGCGAGCGCCGCCGGTGCCGGCGCGGTCGCGGATTTCAACGTTCAGAATGATCTCGGCCATGTCAGTTCTCTCTGGAGGGCCCATGCCCTCGAAATGCGAAATCGCCGCACAAGGCCGGATTGCCCCGCTCGGTCGACGTTTTCAGGAGGGCGCCCAATACACGAAGAGGGCCGCCGGTGCAATCCGGCGGCCCTCTCGTTTGGCTGGAAAGGTCTGAAGGATCAGGCCTTCTTCTTCTTGGCGGCCGCGGGCTTGGCGGCGGGCTTCTTCTTGGCCGTCGGCTTTTCCGGCGGCGGGGGCGGAAGCGGCTCGACCGGCATCGGCGCGCCCGAGGCCTTGATCACGCAGGCGCCGGTGTCGATCATGATGTGCTGGCCCAGGCAGAAGATGTCCTCGTAGTGCGGCTTGGACACGGCCAGGCACTGGTAGAGGTTCAGCTTGGCCATGTTCAGGCACGAGCCGGCGTTGGGCTCGGCCATGATGGCGTCGATGGTCGGCAGGTTGTCGTCGCCGGCGGCGCCGAGGGCGGCCAGGGCGGCGACCGCCAGGCTGCGGATGACCAGCGGGCGATAGGGCGGCGGCGCCGAGCGCGGGCCGGCCGGCGCGGTCGAGGCCAGGGCCGCGTCGATGTTGGCGGCGGCCGGGGCGGCGGCGGGCGGCGCGCCGACCGTGACCACCGAGGCCTGCTGCAGCTGGGCCACGTCGGCGGTGTCGGCCAGGGCCGGGGTGGCCGAGGCGGTCTTGGCGTAGGCCAGACGCCCGTCGCGGTCGGTGACGGCGGCCTTGGACCAGGTCGCGCGCTGCACGTCGTAGGCGGCCTGCTTCACCTTCTTGCCGGCGTCGTAGACCTTGAGGCCGTCGGCGCCGAGGGTGTCGATGATGCGGGCGGCGGCGGTGTCGCTGCCCTTGAAGCCGACGGCGTAGGCCGGGTCGGCGATCAGCTGGTGGATGACCTGCTGGCGCTGGGCGGGATCGGCGGCGAAGGCGCGCACCGAGGCCACGAAGGTCGGGTCCTGCAGGGCCAGCACGGCGCCGTACGACATGGCGCCGCTGAGGAAGTGCTTCTGCTCGTAGCCGACGCCGATCTTCAGCGAGGCCTGGATCTGGTCGCCGTTCTGGAAGTCGGGCGTGATGGCGCCGGCGCGCTGCATGTAGCCGCGGAAGGCGCTGGCGCGCTCGACCACCTTGTTCGACAGGGTGATCGGCGGCGGGGCCGGCGGGGCCTGGACGACGGGCGGCGGCGGGGGAGGCGGCGGGGTGCTGCAGCTGGCCAGGACGGTGGCCGCGGCGATCGCGACCGCCGTCAGAGCGGCGCGCGGGCGCAGGTTGGAAAGCATGCTGACGACATCCCCGTGTAGATGGAGCCGGCTTAACATCGCCGGCGGGCGACATTGTGACAGTCAGTCCGTTAACCAGACTTTGACAAGCGGGGCTGTGTCGCGATTTCCGCGAGAGCGCGGATTCCGTTGGATATTTTCCCGACGGAAAATGTGGCGCAGATGTGGCGGGCGCGCTTCAGGGGTTAACGGCGGCGCTCTTTGAGAGGTGATCCCCCTCATCCGCAAAACCCCCGCTTTCGCGGGGATTTTACGGTTTTAGGGAAGCCGGAAAGCCGATCAGTCGAACAGCTTCGACACCGACTCTTCGTTGGCGATCCGGCGGATGGCCTCGCCGATCAGCGGGGCGCAGGAGACGTAGCGGATCTTCGGGCAGGCCTTGGTGGTGTCGGAGGCTTCGATCGAGTCGGTGACCACCAGCTCGGTCAGCACCGAATTGGCGACGCGCTCGGCGGCCGCGCCCGACAGCACCCCGTGGGTGACATAGGCGCTGACCGAGGTCGCGCCGTTGGCGATCAGGGCGGCGGCGGCGTTGCACAGGGTGCCGGCCGAGTCGGCGATGTCGTCGAACAGGATGCAGCGGCGGCCGGCGACGTCGCCGATGATGTTCATCACTTCCGACTGGCCCGGACCCGAGCGGCGCTTGTCGACGATGGCGAGGTCCGCGTCGTCCAGGCGCTTGGCCAGGGCGCGGGCGCGCACCACGCCGCCGACGTCCGGCGAGACGACCATCAGGTCGTCGCCCAGCGGGTAGTTCTTGATGATGTCGTCGGCCAGCAGGCGCGAGGGCAGCAGGTTGTCGGTCGGGATATCGAAGAAGCCCTGGATCTGGCCGGCGTGCAGATCCATCGTCAGCACGCGGTCGGCGCCCGAACGGGTGATCAGGTTGGCCACCAGCTTGGCCGAGATCGGGGTGCGGCCGCCGGTCTTGCGGTCCTGGCGGGCGTAGCCGAAGTAGGGCAGCACCGCGGTGATCCGCTTGCCCGAAGCCCGCTTCAGGGCGTCGATGCAGATCAGCAGCTCCATCAGGTTGTCGTTGGCCGGGTAGCTGGTCGACTGGATCACGAAGACGTCCTCGCCGCGGACGTTCTCGTCGATCGTGACGAACACCTCGAGGTCGGCGAACCGGCGCACCTGGGCGCGGGTCAGCGGCATGTCGAGATACTCCGCGATGGCCTGGGCCAGCGGACGGTTGGAGTTGCCGGACAGCAGCTTCATTTTGGATTCTCGGTGGGGGGACGCCGTTGCCGCGCCTTCTAGCAGCGATACGTCCCGGGGCAACCCGCTTAAGCCCCCTGGTTGCGCTTCATGACCATTTCGTGTCGTTCAGGCCGCAGGGTGGCTTGGTCAGCCCGCTCCTCCCCCGCTTGCGGGGGAGGGGGACCACGAAGTGGTGGAGGGGGCGAGTTCAAGCTCGGCGCTCCGTCACTCGCCCCCTCCGTCACGCTGCGTATCCGCAGCGCGCCACCTCCCCCGCTAAAGCGAGGGAGGAGTAGGGAGCTGTCGCGGAGCGACTGAGGGTGTCTTCCCTCAACCTTCCAGCATGATCGCCGACAGCAGCCGTCCGTAGTCCGTCTGGCCGTTCAGCACCGCGCGGCGGTTGGAGAAGAAGTGGTCGCCTTCGGCGCAGGTGTCGCGGCCGATCCATTCGCGCTGCTCGATCCCGGCGGTCTCGATGCGGTCGAGCACGAAGGACGGCAGGTCGAACATCCGCTTGTCGTCCGATCTGCCCGGCTTGAAGAACCGCTTGGAGCCGGGGCAGTCGGCCTCGAAGCGGTGCAGGAACTCCAGGCCCACCTCGTACGAGTCCGGGCCGATGCAGGGGCCGACTGCGGCGATCATGCGGTCGGGGCGGGCGCCCAGCTCGACCATGGAGTCGACGGCGGCCTGGACGACGCCGTCCAGCGCCCCGCGCCAGCCGGCATGGGCGGCGGCGACCACGCGGGCCTCGGGATCGACGATCAGCACCGGGGCGCAGTCGGCGTGCAGGGCGCCGCAGACCACGCCCGGCGTCTTGCTGACCACGGCGTCGCCCTGCGGCCGGGCGTCGCCCCACGAGCCGTCGGCGACGATGGCGATGGTCGAATGGATCTGGAAACAGGTGTTGAGGTCGGCGCGATCGACCCCGAACCAGCCGGCGGCGCGGCCGCGGTTCTCGATCACGTCGGCTGGTTCGTCCTGGCTGCCGCGGCCGACATTGAGGCTGTCGTAGAGGCCCTGCGAGACGCCGCCGTTGCGGGTGAAGAAGGCGTGGCGCAGGCCGGGCACGGCCGCCAGCAGGGGCGACTGGACGGTGGGGATGTGGGCTCGCGTCATGCCTCGTCCTCGAAGAGCGGGGCGGCCAGCCCCGGCGCGCTCAGGCACGCGACCTTGAAGAGATCGCCCATCTGCGCCGCTCCGGTCAGGCGATCAAGCTGTCTTGCGATCGTGTCGGCGCGATCGGGCCGGGCGGCTGCCAGCGCCTGGGCGCGGGCCTCGATGCCGAGGGCGCGCAGGAATTCGCCCTGGGTGATGACAGGCGGGGCGTTCGCCCCGGCCTCCCGGGCGGCGTCCAGCACCGAGGGGAAGTCGGCCCAGACGGTCAGGTCGGCCTGACCGGGATTGTCCAGCGGGCCTTCCTTCGCGTGGGCGCGCAGGGCCTGCAGGGTATCGCCCGGCTCGGGCGCGGCGCGGCCGTAGTCGATCAGCAGCGCCGCGCCGCCGTCGCGGGCGAGGCGGTGGCCGATCTCGGAGCCCAGGGCGGCCTGGGCCGGCGAGGATTCGAGGATGGAGCCTGGCGGAAGATCCTCCCCCCATGGGGGAGGGGTCGGCGAAGCCGACGGAGGGGGGAGAATCCTAGGCTCGGCGGCGGCTGAAAACGCCCCCCCTCCGGCCCTGCGGGCCGCCTCCCCCAGGGGGGGAGGATTTAGCGGCTTCAGCCCGAACGCCAGTTCCCCGTCCTCGCCCAGCCCAACGACCCGTTCGGCCCAGCCGTCGGCGGTCTTCACGAACTGCCGCGCGGGCAGGCAGTCGAGCAGTTCGTTGGCGACCAGCAGCAGCGGCGCGTCGGCCGGAACCTCCTCCAGCCGTCCGGCCCAGCGCGCCGCAGCGCCGGCCAGTTTCGCCTCCTGGGCCGCGCGCAGCACCGGCGAGACCTCGACCAGCCACAGGTCGGCGGCCTCCAGGAAGGCGGGCAGCAGGCGGGCGGCGCGCAGGATGTCGCTCATCAGCGTTCCGTCGCCGGGGCCCATCTCGACCAGGCGGAACGGCGCGGGGCGGCCCAGGCGGTCCCAGGTCTCCATCAGCCACAGGCCGACCAGTTCGCCGAACATCTGGCTGACGCCGGGGGCGGTGACGAAGTCGCCCTCCGGCCCCCCCTGCATGCCTGCAATGGCGGGGCGGTTGGCGTAGTAGCCGTCGCGGGGGTCGTGCAGGCAGCGGGTGAAGTATTCGGGGACGCTGATCGGCCCGTCCTGGGCGATCTGGGCCTTCAGGCGGTCGAGCAGCGCGGGTCGTGCGGGGATCAAGACGCGGCCGGCTCCTGCGGGACGGGCGCGACAGGCTCCTTCAGCGCCCGCCAGACCAGCCAGGCGCCGATCAGCAGCATCGGGGTCGACAGCAGCATGCCCATGGTCAGGCCCAGCGGGAAGTTGGGCATGAAGGCGTCAGGCTGGCGCACGTTCTCGAGGCTGGCGCGGAACAGGCCGTAGCAGAGCATGAACAGGCCCGCGAGCCCGCCGCGGCGTTGCAGGAAGGCGAAGCGGTGGGTGGCCAGGCGCAGGATCACGAACAGGACCACGCCTTCCAGCGCCGCCTCGTAGAGCTGGCTGGGATGGCGCGGCAGGTCGCCGGCCACGCAGGCGCCGCCTTCGAGGGCGCGGATGCGGGCGTTGCAGAACACCACGCCCCAAGGCACGTCGGTGACCCGGCCCCACAGCTCGCCGTTCACGAAGTTGGCCAGCCGGCCGAACAGCAGGCCCAGCGGCGCGACCGGCGCCACCAGGTCGCCGAGCTTGAGCAGGTCGATCTTGTTGCGACGGGCGAACAGGATGATCGCCGCGCACACCCCCAGGAACCCGCCGTGGAAGCTCATGCCGCCGTTCCAGACCTGCAGGATCTCCAGCGGCTTGGTCCAGATCAGCGAGGGGCTGTAGAACAGCACGTAGCCCAGGCGGCCGCCCAGGATGATGCCGAGCGTGATCCACAGCACCAGGTCGTCGATCTGCTCGGGCGTGGCGGTGGGCGTGCGGCCGCCCCACAGGCGCTGCGTCTTCACCAGCCGCACGGCGTACTGCCAGCCCAGCAGGATGCCGGCCACATAGGCCAGGGCGTACCAGCGGATCGCCAGCGGGCCGAGGTGGATCAGGACGGGGTCGAATTCCGGAAAGATCACGCCGCGCGGCTCCGATCGGGACAGTTGGTCGCAGGCATATCCCGTTCGCTGTTCGCTTTCATCCCCCGCTCACCATATAAAGGACGTCAGGCGATTTGCGCCCATCCGGAACGACGATGCACAGCCAGAACCCTTTCCTCGACGAGTTCGCCAAGTTCACCCAGGCCGCCATGGGCATCGCCCAGACCGCGGGCGACGAAGCCAAGACCGCCTTCCGCTCGCAGGCTGACCGCTGGGCGGCCGAACTGGATCTGGTGCGTCGCGACGACCTCGAGGTGCTGAAGGCCCAGGTCGTGGCCCTGCAGGCCGAAGTGGCCGCCCTGAAGGCCGAAAAGGCCGCCGCCGAGCCCGCCAAAGCCGCCCCCAAGGCTGCGAAGAAGGCCGCTCCGAAGGCGGACGGTACTTCCGGGAAGGGCGAATAAGCACGCTTTTTGCTCGCTTGGAGCGTGAACGCTGTTGTGGCGAAACGCGCGAAGCAGCTTAGACTCTATTTAGTGGGCGACACCCGGCGGGTCCCACGCCCGTCATCGCCCCTGGGGGCCAAAGGTTCTGATGGACACCCAACCCGACGACGACGTCCTGCTGGCGCTGGACCCCCTAGAGGTGGTCGAGCACGTGCTGGCGGCGGAAAACCTGACCTTCGACCGGACGGAAGACGGCGATCTCGCCTTCGCCCTGACCGGCGACTGGAAGGATTACGAGCTGTGGTTCGCCTGGCGTCCCGAGGCTGATTGCCTGCAGCTCTGCCTGTCGCTGGACCTGCGCGCCTCCAAGACCAAACGCCCGGCGGCCTATGAGCTGCTGTCGATGATCAACCAGCGCGTCTGGCTGGGCCACTTCGAGGTCTGGACCGATGACGGCGAGGTGGTGTTCCGCCACGCCCTGGCCCTGCCCTCGGGCGAGCGCCCGACCATGGCCCAGGCCGCCTCGATGATCGACGCGGCGGTGGAAGCCGCCGACCGCTTCTACCCGGCCTTCGACTTCCTGCTGCACGGCGCCAAGACCCCCGACCAGGCCATGGCCGCCTGCATGTTCGAGACCGTCGGCCAGGCGTAAGCTTCCTTCTCCCCTTGCGGGAGAAGGTGGCGCGAAGCGCCGGATGAGGGGTCTCTCAGACTTCTGACGCCGCGACCGGCCGAACGGCTGTCGCGGCGTTTCTGTTGGTGCGACCCCTCACCCGACCCGCCGCGCGGGCCACCCTCTCCCGCAGGGGGAGAGGGGATTGGGTGGTGACGCCGCCGCCCAGCCGCGCTACGCCCCGCCGATCACTGTGACGCGGGAGCTTCGCCCATGACCCCCATCCTTCTGCTCGGCGCGGGCCGCATGGGCGGCGCCCTGATCGAGGGCTGGCGCAAGACCGGGGCCTTTGCGACGACCGACCTGATCGTCCGCGACCCGGCGGCGAGCGCCGAGGGCTTCCCCGGCGCGGTCGTCAACCCGCCGCTGGAGGCGCTGTCCGCCGCCAAGGTCGTGCTGCTGGCGGTCAAGCCGCAGATCTGGCGCGAGGCGGTCAAGGACGTGGTCCCGCATCTGGCGCCCGACGCCATCATCGTCTCGATCGCCGCCGGGGTGCGCGCGGCCGACATTGCCGAGGTCTTCGGCGGCCGGCGCGTGGCGCGGGTGATGCCGACCACCGCCGTGGCCATCGGCCAGGGCGCGGCCAGTCTCTACGCCGCCACCGCCGAGGCGCTCAAAGCCGCCAAGGCCCTGTTCGCCCCGGTCGCCGCGACGGTCGAGCTGGCCGACGAGCAACTGATGCACGCGGCCACCGCCGTCTCCGGCTCGGCCCCGGCCTATCTCTACGCCTTCATCGAAGCCCTGGAAGCGGCCGGCACCGGCCAGGGCCTGACGCCGCAGGACAGCGCCCGCCTGGCCCGCGCCACCATCGCCGGCGCGGCGGCCCTGCTGGCCCAGGGCGGCGAGGAGCCGGCCGAACTGCGCCGCCAGGTCACCTCGCCCGGCGGCACCACGGCCGCGGCCCTGTCGGTGCTGATGGGCGAGGGCGGCTTCGGGGAGTTGCTGCCCAAGGCGCTGGAAGCGGCGGTGAAGCGCTCGGAAGAGCTGGGCGGGTAAGGCACCCCCTCAGTCGGCTTTGCCGACAGCTCCCCCAGAGGGGGAGCATCTTCCTGGCGCGGCGCTGCTGGATCCTCCCCCTTTGGGGGAGGTGGCCCGGAGGGCCGGAGGGGGCTTAAGGCGCCGTCACATCCACCAGCGCCGCCGCCGGCTTGCCGCGCTCGGCCGCCACGAACTCCACGGCCCGCACGATGTGGTCGGCGAACGCGCCGCCGAGCAGGCGGGTGTGGCTGGCGCCGGCCACGTGGTCGACATAGCCGTGCTGCGAGGCCTTGGCCGGGGCGGCCTGCATGTCCTTCCATTGCGCGCGCTCGCCGACGCGGGCGCCGGCGGTGACCACGGCCACCGGCCATTGCGGCGCGAAGGCCGGTTCGGCGGCGGCCTGGGCCGAGGATTCGGCCCACAGCGAGACCTCGGCGGCCGAGGTGCGGTTGTGGCGGCCGTTGGCGAAGGCCCAGCGTTTCTCGGCCTTGGCGTCGGGCGGCAGGCCAATCTTGTCGCCCAGCCTGGTGTAGACCAGCGGCTTGTAGAGACCGGCCGAGGCCCCCAGCGCCGCCGCCCGCGAGGCGAAGACGAACGACTTGATGAAGCCCTGGGCGGCGCGGATCTGCGCGGCCTCGGGCGTGGCGGCGTCGACCAGGACGAGGCCCGCCACCTGGCTGGGATTGCGGCCGGCGTATTCGCGCAGGCGCAGGCCGGCCATCGAGTGTCCGACCAGGATGAACGGACCCTTCTCGCCCGAGGCGGCGACCAGCTTCTCGAAGTCGGTGACGATGGCCAGGCCGTCGCGCGGGGCGGGGCCCTTGGGCGAATAGCCCATGCCGGCCCGGTCGTAGGCGCAGGCGCGCCAGCCGGCGGCGGCCAGGGCGTCCTGGGTGGCGCCCCAGTCGGCGGCGAAGCCGAAGGCCCCGGCCTCCAGCCAGACGGTCGGGCGATCGGCGCGGGCCTCGCCCTCGCAGACCAGGCGCAGGGTGCGACCCTCGCCGATATCGACCTGAACGCCGCGCGGCGGCTTGGATCCGACCGCGGCCATCACGCCGCCCGTCGCGACGAAGGAGACGGAGAGCAGGGTAAAGGCGGCAAGGGCGCGTCCGGCGTGCTTGAGCATGGCTCTCAATGTAGGGGCGCGCGAGCATTCGTCGAGAGGGAGCCGCGACGTCTCGGCGCGGTTTCCTTCGGGCGGATCAATCCCTAGACTCGCCGGCATGCGTCGCGCCCTTTCCGCCCTGCTGCTGGTCGTCGCCCTGGCCTCTTCCGCCGGGGGGCAGACCAGCGCCCAGACGAGCACCCGCTCGACCGGTTCGGCGACCACGGCGCCGACCGCCGAGGCGCCCGCGCCCCCGCCGCTTGCGCCGCTGTTCTCGCCCAAGCCGCCCGAGCGCGACGTGCCCGCCTGCAAGGCCGCCTGCGCCAAGACCTACTATTTCTGCCGCGCCAACACCGACGACGACAGCTGCCCCGGCGAATGGGCCCGCTGCGACGCCCGCTGCAAGGCCAGCTTCGTGCGGCCGACGGGGCTTTCGGGAGGCTAGCCCGAGATCCTCCCCCTCTGGGGGAGGTGGCCCGGAGGGCCGGAGGGGGGGGGCGTTTTCAGCTTTCGAGGGGCCGGCCGCCATCGCAACGACTTCCCCTCCGTCGGCTTCGCCGACACCTCCCCCTTCAGGGGGAGGGTCTTATCGACAGACCCTCTTGCTCCGCGCCCGGAACGGGGATCAAATCCTGACGGGGCGTCATCGACGCCGCTGGGAGTCGCGCTCATCGATGTCGAACATCGCCTATTTCCCCGCCATGCCGCCGCGCGAGGACAATCGCCCGGGCAAGCGCGAGCGCACCAAGACCGCCAACCGCCAGGCCATTCTCGACGCGGCCCGCCAGGTGTTCGGCGAGCTGGGCTATGACGGGGCCACGGTGCGCGACATCATTCGCCTGACCGGTTTGGCCTCGGGCACCTTCTACAACTATTACAAGTCCAAGGAGGAGGTGTTCGACGCCCTCGCCGACGACGGGGCGCGGCGCTTTCGGCCGCTGCTGCGCGTGGAGTTCGAGAAGGCGACCGATTTCGCCTCGTTCCTGCGCGGGGCCATGCGGGCCTATTTCGACTTCCTGGCCGCTGAGCACGAGACCTGGCGGGTCAACCGCCCGGCCGGCGAGACCCATCCGCAGGTGCGCTCGACGCCCGAGGTCACCGCCGTCTTCGCCGAGGTGCGCGAGGCCTTCGAGCGGGTGCTGGAGCGCGAGCACGCCCCGCCCGTCGACCTCGACTACCTGACCGCCGCCTGCATCGCCGTGGCCCGCGAAGTCGGCGACAAGATGCTGGAGCGCCGGCCGATGGACACGCAGGGCGCCACCGCCTTCGCCGTCGGCTTGATCCTGGGCGGCCTGCCGGCCCTGCCCAGGCCCTAGCGGCCCCACCTTTCCCGACCTTCAGAAGAAAAGAGCCCCCGAATGGCCGACGTCCAGAAGCTGGTCCTCAAGACGATCCTGTCGCTGCCGACCCCTATCCTGCGGGCGCTGAGCGGCGGGGGCGTGGTCTATCGCGGCGGGCGCACGCTGGATCCGCGCTTCCAGTTCTTCGCCCACGCGGCCCAGGGCCTGCCGTCGATGACCACCCTGGCCCCGGAAGAGGCCCGCGCGGCCAGCGCCAAGGGGCTGGCGGCGGTGTCCGGCCCGCCCGAGCCCGGCGTGCGCACCGAGAGCCTCAGCATCGACGGTCTCGGCGGTCAGATCCCGCTGCGGGCCTATCGCCCGGCCGAGCAGGACGCCGCCGCGCCGCTGATCGTCTTCGCCCACTTCGGCGGCGGGGTGATCGGGGACCTGGAGACCTGCCACGCCTTCTGCGGGATCCTGGCGCGCATCGCCAGGACCGCGGTGCTGTCGGTCGACTATCGGCTGGCTCCGGACCACCGCTTCCCGGCGGGGCTGGACGACGTGCTGGCCGCCTGGCGCTGGGGCCGCGACAACGCCGCCCGCTTCGGCGCGGCGCCGGGCCAGGCGGCGATCGGCGGCGACAGCATGGGCGGCAACTTCGCCGCCGTGCTGGCCCAGGAGATGAAGCGGACGGGCGAGGCCCAGCCGGCTTTCCAGCTCTTGATCTATCCCGCCGTCGACGTCGCCAGCGAGACGCCGTCGATGAGCCTCTACGCCGATACCTATCCGCTCAGCCGGCCGATCATGGAGTGGTTCATGGCCCACTACATGGGGCCGGAAGCCGACCCGGCCGATCCGCGCCTGTCGCCGGACAAGACTGAAGACCTGTCGGGCCTGGCCCCGGCCATCGTCGTCACCGCCGGCTTCGACCCGCTGGTCGACCAGGGCGAGGCCTACGCCAAGCGCCTGATCGCGGCCGGCGTGCCGACCGTCTACCGCTGCTACGACAGCCTGGCGCACGGGTTCACGGCGTTCACGGGGGCGGTGCCGGCGGCCGACGCCGCCTGCCGCGAGATCGCGGCGCTGGCGCGGGCGGAGATCGAGAAGTGAAGCCCTTCTGAAGCGGCGCGAAATCCTCGTCCTTCGACAAGCTCAGGATGAGGATTTCGGGCAAGGCCAGCAGTAGCCCTCATCCTGAGCCTGTCGAAGGACGAGGGCGTGTCCACAGGCGATTCAATGGCGATCCCTCCCACCATGCGCGCGCTCGTCGTCGAAAGCCTCACTCCCGACTTCGCCGGCTGCGCGATCCGGGAGGTTCCGACCCCGACGCCCGGACCCGGCGAGGCGCTGGTCCGGATCAAGGCCGCCGGCGTCAACTTCCCCGACCTGCTGATGACCCGCGGCGAATACCAGCTGAAGCCGCCCCTGCCGTTCACCCCCGGCCTCGACTTCGCCGGCGAGGTCGCTGGACTGGGCGAGGGCGTGGAGGGTCTGGAGATCGGCGCGGCGGTGGTCGGCGGGGCGCGGACCGGGGCGTTCGCGGAGTACATCGTGGTTCCGGCCAGGGCGCTGAAGCCCAAGCCCGCGCGACTGTCGTTCGGCGAGGCGGCGTCCTACGGCGCGGCCTACCTGACGGCGCGGGTGGCGCTGGTGCGGCGGGCCAACCTGCAGCCGGGCGAATGGGTGCTGGTGCATGGCGCGGCCGGCGGCGTTGGCCTGGCGGCCGTGGACCTGGCCAAGGCCATGGGCGCGCGAGTGATCGCGGCTTCCGCCTCGGACGACAAGCTGGCTCAGGTCTCGCGGCTCTACGCCCCTGACGCGACCGTCAACGTCACGGGCGGCTTCCGCGATGCGGTCAAGGCGATCACCGGCGGGCGCGGTGTGGACGTGGTCTACGACCCCGTGGGCGGCGACGTCTTCGACGAGAGCCTGCGGTGCCTGGCCTTCGACGGGCGCCTCCTGGTGATCGGCTTCACCTCGGGCCGGATCCCGACCGTCTCGGCCAATATTCCCTTGATCAAGGGCATCTCGGTGATGGGCGTGCGGGCCGGCGAATACGGCCGCCAGTTCCCCGAGCGCGGCGTAGAAGACCAGGCGGCGGTGTGGGCCATGGCCGACGCCGGAACGATCCGGCCGCATCTGCATGCGGAGGTTCCGCTGGACCGCTGGCGCGAGGCGTTCGACCTGCTGGCGGAGCGGCGGGTGGTGGGCAAGGCGGTGATCACGCCATAGCCGCTTCCGACCCCAAGAAACCTCTCCCATGGGGAGAGGGAGGGACCCGCCGCGAAGCGGTGGGAGGGTGAGGGGGTAAAACGGCGGCCGTTTTCGCGCTGACCTGACGCTCGGATTTTCGGGGGTATTCCTGTGAGGGTGTAACCCCTCACCCTCCCACGCCTTCGGCGCGGGCCCCTCCCTCTCCCTCTGGGAGAGGTGGATCTAGGGTGGGAGAAGTGGCCTCTACGCCGGCCGCCGCGCCCGCAGCGCCTGGGCGATGGTGCCGTCGTCCAGCCAATCGAGGTCGCCGCCGACCGGCACGCCGCGCGCCAGCATGGTCACCGGCACATTGGTCTGAGCCAGGCGGTCGGCGAGGTAGTGGGCGGTGGTCTGGCCGTCGACCGTGGCCGGCAGGGCCAGGATCACCTCGGCCACTTCGCCGCTGGAGACGCGGGCCAGCAGCTCGCCCACCCGCAGGGTCTCGGGGCCGACCCCGTCCAGGGCCGACAGCAGGCCGCCCAGCACGTGGTAGCGGCCCTTGAACGAGCCGCCGCGCTCCATGGCCCACACCGACCCGACCTCCTCGACCACGCACAGCAGGCGCACGTCGCGCGTCCGGTCGGCGCAGATCGCGCAGGGGTCGGTGGTGTCGAGCGATCCGCAGGTCCGGCAGGTCTTCACCTTGGCCTGGGCCTCCGCCATGGCGGCCGAGAGCGGCGCCAGCAGGGTGTCGCGCTTCTTGAGCAGCGCGAGCGCCGCCCGCCGGCCCGAGCGCGGTCCAAGGCCCGGCAGCTTGGACAGCAGGGCGATCAGGCGCTCGATCTCGGGTCCGGCGGAGGCGGCCATTGGGTCCTTTGGAAGGGGCGGGTGCATCACCCTCGCCCTTCGACAAGCTCAGGGTGAGGGTGAATTTCGGCTCAGTAGACATCCTCACCCTGAGCTTGTCGAAGGGCGAGGATGGCGGTTCCGCTGGCTAGAACTTCATGCCCGGAAAGCCGCCCATCATGCCGGCCATCGGGCCGGCGGCCTCCTGCATCAGCTGGGCCTGCTTGGCGTCGAGCTTCTTCTTGGCGTCGGCGTGGGCGGCGACGATCAGGTCGGCGATGACCTCGCCTTCGCCCGGCTCGACCAGGCTCTCGTCGAGCACGACCTTGGTCAGCTCGCCCGAGCCGGCCAGGGTGACGGTGACCATGCCGCCGCCCGAGGTGCCCTCGACGGTGATCTCGGCGACGCGGGCCTGGGCGTCGGCCAGCTTCTGCTGCATGGCCTGGGCCTGCTTCATCAGGCTGTTGAGGTCTTTCATGGTCTGCTCCTCAATCGAAACGCCCTCCCCCTCGATGGGGGAGGGTTGGGGTGGGGGTGACTAGGGCGTTAGACGCCTGGCGCCGCGGCCAACTCAGCAACCACCCCCATCCCCGACCCTTCCCCCATCGAGGGGGAAGGGAGATGGCTAGTCCTCGACCTCGTCCGGCTCGATCGGCGCGGGTTCGGGGGCCAGGACCTTGCGGATCTCGACGATCTCCGTGCCCGGGAAGGCGCTGAGCACCGAGGCCACGAAGGGGTCGGACTTGATGGCGGCCAGGGCTTCGCGTTCCTCGCGCTTCTGGCGCTCCATCAGGCTCTCGGCCCCGCCGCCGCCCTCTGCGGCGACCAGCCAGGGCTGGCCGGTATATTCCTTCAGCGCGCGGACCAGGCGACCGGCCAGGTTGCCGGGCGCGCCGGGAGCGGCCTCGAAGGTGATGGCGCCGGGACGGAAGCTGATCGGGCGGACATACTGCTCGACGTCGAGCCGAAGCCCGATGTCGCGCTTCTCGGCGATCAGCTTCAGCACGTCGTCGAACGAGGCCAGGACCGGCGCGGCCGGCGCCGCGCCGATGGCGGCCATGGCGCGCGGCGCGGCCGAGACCGCGCCGCCCGGCGCGCCTCCACCGCCCATGGCGACGCCGCCTCCCGGACCACCACCTGGATTGGCGCCGTCACGCAGGGCCTTCAGCGCGTCTTCCGGACCCGGCAGGTCGGCGGCGTAGCACAGGCGGATGATGGCCATTTCGGCGGCGGCCATGGCGTCGGGCGCGCGGCGCACCTCGTCATGGGCCTTCAGCAGCATCTGCCACAGGCGGGCCATGGTTCCGGCGCTGGTCTGGGCGCCGACCGAGGTCAGGCGCGCGGCCTGTTCCTTGGGCATCGACAGGGCGTCGGGACCCAGGGCCTTGGCCACCGAGGCGGCGTGGCAGTGGTCGAGCAGGTCGAGCATCACCACCACCGGATCGGCGCCGAAGCCCCACAGCTGGCGGAAGGTGGTCAGGGCCTCGCCCGGCTTGCCGCTCATCACCTGTTCGAAGAGAGCGATGGTCTGGCTGCGGTCGGCCAGGCCCAGCATGTCGCGGACGACGGCGGCGGTGACGGTCTGGCCGCGCTCGGTCTGGACGATGGCCTGGTCGAGCAGCGACAGGCCGTCGCGGGCCGAGCCCTCGGCGGCGCGGGCGATCAGGGCCAGGGCGTCGGCGTCGATCCGCGCCCCTTCCTTCTGCGAGATGCGGTCGAAGTGCTTGGCCAGCACGTCCGGCTCGATCCGGCGCAGGTCGAAGCGCTGGGTGCGCGACAGGATCGTCACCGGCACCTTGCGGATCTCGGTGGTGGCGAAGATGAACTTGGCGTGCGGCGGCGGCTCTTCCAGCGTCTTCAGCAGGGCGTTGAACGCCGCCGTCGACAGCATGTGCACTTCGTCGATGATGTAGACCTTGTAGCGCGCCTCGACCGGGGCGTAGCGCACCCCGTCCAGCAGCTCGCGCATCTCATCGACCTTGGTGCGCGAGGCGGCGTCGAGCTCCAGCACGTCCATGTGCCGGCCCTCGATGATGGCGCGGCAGTGCCGGCCCTCGGTGGTCAGGTCGACGCTGGGGCCGTGGACGGTGTCGCTCTCGTAGTTCAGCGCGCGCGCCAGCAGGCGGGCGGTGGTGGTCTTGCCGACCCCGCGGACGCCGGTGAGCATGAAGGCGTGGGCGATGCGGCCGGTCGAGAAGGCGTTGGCCAGGGTGCGGACCATGGCCTCCTGGCCGATCAGGTCCTCGAAGGTGCGCGGGCGGTACTTTCGGGCCAGCACGGTGTAGGCCGCGCCGGGCTCTTCCGGTTCGGGCTCGGGCAGGGGCCTGGTCGCGGGCGGGGCGGCGGCGGGCGCGGGCGCTTCGCCGAAGATGTCGGCCGTGTTCTCGTCGCGCTCTGGCAGCTCATCGCGTTCGAGCGCGGGCTCGTCCCAGGGCGGGGCGGATTCGGGCGTGAGGTCGTGGTCGGCCATGGGCGCAGTCTAGAGCGTCGGGCGGCGCGGCAAAAGGCTCGCGCGGCGCCTGCCGGCGTGGATGCTGACGATTTCAGGGAATAAGGTGGAGACCGGCAGACGACCCGAAGGTGATCTCGTTGTGGCTGCTGCCTCTCGGCCCTGACCAGGTTGGCGAGGCCATCGTCCGTCGCCGATCTCCGAGGGGGTATATCGCGACTCATCGACCGATATGCAAGCGCCCAGAGCGTCGCAGCCGAAAGTCGCGGCGGTTTCCGGTGGGCGAAAAGCCTTAACGGCAGGCGGTGACGACTCCGCGTCGCTGGGCTACAGATTCGCCTATGCCGCTATCCGAGATCGTCAACATCTTCGCCGGGAATCCGCTGGACCGCGCCAGCGAGCGTCGAGGCGACGCCAGCTGGATCGCCGAGAAGCTCGACGACGCCCAGTCGCTGGCCGTCGCCGTCTGGAACGGCAAGGTCCTGGTCGAGGACGCGCCGGGCGCAGATGACGAGCCGGGCGGCGTCCAGATCGCCTATCTGCGCGCCGACATGGCCAAGGAACTGGCCGGCACCGACGAGCGGCTGCTGTTCATGGGCCTATGGAAGGACATCGCCGTCTTCGCCGTCGACCTGGAGGGCGCGGCCGATCCGTCCGAAGGGGTCCTGCAGGGGCTGGGCCGGTTCGAGGAACTGCGCGGCGCGGCCGCCACCTTGCCCGCGCCCGACGCCGGCATACTGGGCACCGCCAAGTCGATGTTCGAATGGCGGCGCAAGCATCCGTTCTGCGCAAACTGCGGCCAGAAGAGCGACATCGCCGACGGTGGCTGGAAGCGCATCTGCCCGGCCTGCCACGCCGAGCACTTCCCGCGCACCGACCCGGTGGCGATCATGCTGGCCGTGCACGACGGCAAGTGCCTGCTGGGTCGCCAGGCCGCGTGGCCGCAGGGCATGTTCTCGGCCCTGGCCGGCTTCATCGAGCCCGGCGAGACCATCGAGGAGGCCTGCGCCCGCGAGCTGAAGGAAGAGGCCGGCCTCGTCGCCACCAAGGTCCGCTACCACTCCAGCCAGCCCTGGCCGTTCCCCGCCTCGCTGATGATGGGGCTGATCGCCGAGGTCGACAGCGACCAGGCCGCCCCCGACCAGACCGAGCTGGAAGCCGTCCGCTGGTTCGACAAGGACGAGGCCAAGGCCCTGATCCGCGGCGAGATCGAAGACGCCTTCGCCCCGCCGACGCTGGCGATCGCGCATCAGCTGATCAAGACGTGGTGCGAGAGCGAGGACTGAGGGTTTTGAGCCGCAGCGCGTTCAGCGTGATGGCCGGCTGGACGCGTTGGAAATAACGCCCGTCATTCCCGCCCTTGTGGCGGGAACCCCTCTGTCAGCCGCAAGGGCGGATGAGGCGACGTGCTGAGCACGTCGCTGGCGCCTCACGTGCAAGCGGAACCAGGGGTTCCCGCCACAAGGGCGGGAATGACGGGATAGGAAAATTGCGGTCCGGTGGTCTTGGCGCGCCTCACCCCGCCAACCGCACCCACTCCCGCACCACCATCGCGCCCAGCACCAGCGTCGACAGTGAAAACACCGCGAACCGCGCCAGCACCACGTTGACGCTGGCCTGGATCAGGCTGTGCAGCACCCGCAGACCCACATAGGCCCAGGCCAGTCCCACCGACGCCCCGTCCGCATGGCCCGCGACCGCGATGGCCAGGGCCGCCGCGTAGAAGATCGTCGGCTGCTCCATCAGGTGGTTGTAGTTGTCGGCCGCCTGCCGGGCGGCGTCGGGCAGGCCCGTGAGCGAGCCTGGAAACCGCGCGTCCTGCGGCTTGATCCCGGCCTTGGTCATCGCCGGCAGGCGCTGGGCGTACATCCACACCCAGATCAGCAGCGACCAGCTCACCAGCGCCAGCACCGGCGCGATCATCGTATTCATGGCGTTTGCCTCCCCAGGCGTTTCTTTCGGGGGAGGCTATCGGCGGAACGCGGTTCCGCGAAGCCTGACCTTGGGTCAGCGCTTCTTCAGCGTCTCTTCCATGCCCCGGCGGGCCAGTTCGTCGGCGCGTTCGTTGTGTTCGTGGCCGGCGTGGCCCTTGACCCAGCGCCAATCGACCTCGTGGCGCAGGCGGGCCGCGTCGAGGCGCTGCCACAGGTCGACGTTCTTGACCGGGCTCTTGTCGGCGGTCTTCCAGCCCTTGGCCTTCCAGCCATGGATCCACTGGGTGACGCCCTTCATCACGTACTGGCTGTCGGTGTGCAGCTCGGCCTTGGTCGGGCGGTTCAAGGCTTCGAGCGCCATGATCGCGCCCATCAGCTCCATGCGGTTGTTGGTCGTGGCCAGGTCGCCGCCGCAGATTTCCTTGCGCTTTTCGCCGTACATCAGCACCGCGCCCCAGCCGCCGGGACCGGGATTCCCGCGGCAGGCGCCGTCGGTGTAGATGATCAGCTTCGGCGTCACGATGCCGACCCGAACAGCGACAGGCCCTCGCGGTGGACGGCCAGCTTGCGCTCGTATTCCAGCGGGTCCTTCGGACGCACCAGGGCGCCGGCGGGCGTGGCGTTCCAGTCGGCCAGGCGCGTCAGGAAGAAGCGGACGGCCGCCCCGCGCGCCAGGATCGGCAGGGCGTCGCGCTCGGCCGGGCTCAGCGGGCGGCGGCGCTCGTAGCCGGCGATCAGGGCGCGGGCGGCGGTGACGTTGAAGCTGCCGTCGGCCTCGAAGCACCAGGCGTTCAGGGTCACGGCCACGTCGTAGGCGTAGGCGTCGTCGCAGGCGAAGTAGAAGTCGATGGCCGCCGCGAACTTGCCGTCGGTCTTGAAGAACACGTTGTCGGGGAAATAGTCGGCGTGGATCGTGCCCGTCGGCAGGTTGCGCGGCCAGGCCAGCGCCAGCTCGGCCAGGTCCTTGTCGATGACGGTGGCCAGGCCCGGCTTCAGGTCTTCGGCGGCCTGGCGGTGCTTGGAGAACAGCGGGGCCCAGTGCGGCTGGCCCAGGTCGTTGGCGCGACGGCCGGCATAGCCCTCGCCGGACAGGTGCAGCCAGGCCAGGCCCTCGCCGGCTTCGCGGCAGTGAGCCGGGGTGGGCTTGCGCACCGACAGGCCCGGCAGGAAGTCGACGATGGCGGCGGGCTTGCCGCGCAGGGTCTTGAGGTTCCGGCCCGCCTTGTCGGCGACCGGGCGCGCCGAGGGATAGCCGCGGTCGGCCAGCCAGCCCAGCAGGTCGAGGAAATAGGGCAGGTCCTCGGGCCGCGCGCGGCGCTCGTAGACCGTCAGTATGTAGCGGCCGGTCTCGGTCTCCAGCAGGAAGTTGGAGTTCTCCACGCCCTCGGCGATGCCCTTGAACGCCAGCGGGGCGCCCAGGTCGTACTCGGCCAGGAAGGCTTCGAGCTCTTGGTCGGTGATGTCGGTGTAGACGGCCATGGCGGCGGGATGCGGCGCCGCGCGCTGGCGGTCAAGCGGCTCCTGTCGGCGAGTGGTGGCCCGTGCTATGGTTTTGCCGGCAAGGAGCGCTCCATGATCGAACTCAAGATCGAGCAACAAGGCGAGGCGGTTAAGGTCGAGCTGACCGAGGAACTGCTTGCCCTGCTCGGCGCCAAGGCGGGCGATACGCTGGTTATCGATGGTGAAGCCGGCGGCCCGTTCACATTGGCGGCGCGATCGACGGACGAGCGCTTCGAGCGTGGCCGGGCTTTCCTCGAACGTTATCGTTCGACCTTCGAGGCCCTGGCGAAGTAGTCGCGCCCATGAGCGAGCCTGTCTGGATCGACGAAGCGTTGCTCGTCCGCTGGCATGACTTGGTGCTTACCGAAACGGGAGGCGCGAGCGGCGTGCGGGATCAGGGCTTGCTGAACTCGGCCTTGGCGCGCCCGGTCAATCGTCACGCTTATGAGAGCCTGTCGGATCTGATCGAACTCGCCGCCACCTACGCGGTGGCCATCGCCTCGAACCATCCCTTCATCGACGGCAACAAGCGCGCCGCCTTCATGGCGCTCGGCATGTTCCTGGAGGACAACGGTCTCTGGCTTGCGGCCGAGCCTGATGACGCGACAACGGTCATGTTCGCGGTCGCCGCCGGCGAGATCGGCATTGCCGAGCTGACCGACTGGCTCCGCCCGCGCGTCGTCGACGCGCCCTGACGCTCAAGCCGTCGTCAGCAGCCGCGGCAGCTTGAAGGTCACCGTCTCGCGGGCTTCGACCAGTTCCTCGATCTCCAGGTCGAAGTGGCCGCTGATCGCGTCGATGACGCCCTGCACCAGGTCTTCCGGGGCCGAGGCGCCGGCGGTCAGGCCGATGCTTTCCACGCCCTCGAACCAGTTCCACTCCAGGCCCGAGGCGTCGTCGATCAGGTAGGCGGCCTTGGCGCCGGCCTTCAGGCCCACTTCCTTCAGGCGCACCGAGTTGGACGAGTTGCGCGAGCCGACCACCAGGATCAGGTCCGACGCCTCGGCCAGCATCTTCACCGCGTCCTGGCGATTGGTGGTGGCGTAGCAGATATCTTCCTTGTGCGGGGCCGCGATGGTCGGGAAGCGCTGCTTGAGCATGGCGACGATGTCGGCGGTGTCGTCGACCGACAGGGTGGTCTGGGTCAGGAAGGCCACGTTCGAGGCGTCCTGCGGCTGCCAGGTCGCCGCGTCGTCGATGTCCTCGATCAGGGCCACCGTGCCCTCGGGCAGCTGGCCCATGGTGCCCACCACCTCGGGGTGGCCGGCGTGGCCGATCAGTACGATCTCGCGGCCGTTGTCGAAGTGCTTCTGGGCCTCGACGTGGACCTTGGAGACCAGCGGGCAGGTGGCGTCGAGATAGATCATCTGCCGCGACTTGGCCTCGGCCGGCACCGATTTGGGCACGCCGTGGGCCGAGAACACCACCGGGCGGTCGTCGGGGGCCTCGTCCAGCTCCTCGATGAAGATCGCGCCCAGGGCCTTCAGCCGGTCGACGACGTGGCGGTTGTGGACGATCTCATGGCGCACATAGACCGGCGCGCCGAACTTCTCGATGGCCCGCTCGACGATCTGGATGGCGCGATCCACGCCCGCGCAGAAGCCGCGCGGGCTGGCCAGGAACAGGCGAAGCTTGGGACGGATCGGCGCGGCGGTGCTCATGGCGCGGAACCTAAGCGTTCGCGCGGCCGTGCGCCAGACGTGCGTGAGGCGGCGTTTGACGTCAGGCCTGAAACGCGAGCACGTTGCGAGGTCACGCATATGCCTTTATCAGGCTGCATGACGCCGGCTGGGGCACCTCCCTAACTGGCAATCCTTCTCGAACCGGACGTTTCATGCGCCGCACGCTTTCCGTCGCCCTCAGCGCCATGATGGCTCTGTCGCTCGCCGCCACCGTCACGAGCGTCCACGCCCAAGGGCGCGGCGGCGCCGGCGGTCCCGGCGGCCAAGGCGGCGGCGAGGATGACGGCGGCGCCAAGAAGAAAAAGCGCGACGAGGAGTGGAACCAGCCCAAGGCTCCGCTGGCCCAGCTGCGCAACGCCGGCCCGTGCCCGTTCGTGAAGGTGCTGTACGACGCCAGCCGCTATGTCGAGTTCAAGGGCGGCAAGGAAAGCGCCGCGGCCACCGGCTACACCGGCGAGATCCAGGGCGTGTCGTCGGGCTGCGCCTACAAGAATGACGATCCGATCCGCATGCAGGTCGAGGTGCTGTTCGCCCTGGGCCGCGGCCCGGAAGCGACCGAACCGCGCAAGACCTACCGCTACTGGGTGGCCGTGACCGAGCGCAACAAGGACGTGCTGGCCAAGGAATATTTCGACCTGCCCGTCACCTTCCCGGCCAGCGGCGACCGCGTCTACGCCACCGAGAATCTGCAGACCATCACCATCCCGCGCGCCGACATCAAGACGAGCGGCAGCAATTTCGAGGTCCTGATCGGCTTCGACGTCACCCCGGAAATGGCCGCCTTCAACCGCGACGGCAAACGCTTCCGGGTCAACGCCGGCCAGACCGCCCAGGCCCAGCAAGCAGGGACTCCTCCTAAGCAATGAACGATTTGAAGCGGTCCTTGAGCGAGGCGGCCGCGGCCGCTTTCCAGGCCGCCGGACTGTCTCCCGACTTCGGGCGCGTCACGGCGTCCGACCGGCCCGACCTTGCCGACTTCCAGTGCAACGGCGCCCTCGCGGCGGCCAAGAGCGCCAAGCGTAACCCCCGCGAGATCGCCGTCCAGGTGGTCGACCAGCTGAAGGCCGATCCGCGCCTGGCCTCGGTCGAGATCGCCGGCGTCGGCTTCATCAACATGCGCGTCAGCCCCTCGGCCTTGGCGCAGCGGGCCGACCAGATCGCGGCCGACCCGCGCGCCGGCGCCAGCCTGCTGGCCGATCCGCGCCGCGTTCTGGTCGACTACGCCGGTCCCAACGTGGCCAAGCCGATGCACGTGGGCCACCTGCGCGCCTCGATCATCGGCGAGTCGATCAAGCGCCTGTACCGCTTCCGCGGCGACCAGGTGGTGGGCGACGCCCACTTCGGCGACTGGGGCTTCCAGATGGGCCTGCTCATCACCGCGGTGGCGGACGAGGACGCTTTCATCGCCGCCCTGATGGAGAAGCTGCCGGACGCCCCGCGCGACTTCACCGCCGCCGACGAGGCCAAGGTGCGCGCCGAGTTCGCCGGCCGGGTGACTCTGGCCGACCTCGACCGCCTGTATCCGGCCGCCGCCGCCCGCGCCAAGGAAGACACCGACTATCGCGACCGCGCCCGCAAGGCGACGGCCGACCTGCAGAACGGCCGCTTCGGCTACCGCCTGCTGTGGAAGCACTTCGTCGAGGTCAGCCGCGTGGCCCTGGAACGCGAGTTCCACGCCCTGGGCGTCGACTTCGACCTGTGGAAGGGCGAGAGCGACGCCGACCCGCTGATCGCGCCGATGGTGCGCCAGCTGGAGGACAAGGGCCTGCTGGTCGAGGACCAGGGCGCCCGCATCGTCCGCGTGGCCCGTCCCGGCGAGACCAAGAAGAAGAAGCTGCCCGACGGTTCGGTGATCGAGGTCGAAAGCCCCGATCCTCTGCTGGTGGTCTCGTCGGAAGGCTCGGCCATGTACGGCACGACCGACCTGGCGACCATTCTGGACCGCCGCCAGTCGTTCGACCCGCACCTGATCCTCTACTGCGTGGACCAGCGCCAGGCCGACCACTTCGAGCAGGTGTTCCGCGCCGCCTACCTGGCCGGCTACGCCCAGCCGGGCGGGCTGGAGCACATCGGCTTCGGCACCATGAACGGCGCCGACGGCAAGCCGTTCAAGACCCGCGCCGGCGGCGTGCTGAAACTGCACGACCTGATCGAGATGGCCCGCGAGAAGGCCCGCGAGCGCCTGCGCGAAGCCGGCCTCGGTTCGGAACTGTCGCCGGAAGCCTTCGAGGAGACCGCGCACAAGGTCGGCGTCGCCGCCCTGAAGTTCGCCGACCTGCAGAACTTCCGCGGCACTTCCTACGTCTTCGACCTCGACCGCTTCACCAGCTTCGAGGGCAAGACCGGTCCGTACCTGCTGTACCAGACCGTCCGTATCAAGAGCATCTTGCGCAAGGCCGCCGAACAGTCCGCCAAGGCGGGTCCGGTGATCGTGGCCGAACCGGCCGAACGGGATCTCACCCTGCTGCTGGACGCCTTCGAGGGCGCGCTGTCGGAGGCCTACGACAAGAAGGCCCCCAACTTCGTGGCCGAGCACGCCTACAAGCTGGCCCAGGGCTTCTCGAAGTTCTACGCCGCCTGCCCGATCCTGGGCGCCGATGATGCGGCCGTGCGCGCCTCGCGCCTGACCCTGGCCCAGACCGCGCTCAAGCAGCTGGAGCTGGCGCTCGACCTGCTGGGCGTGGACACGCCGGAACGGATGTAGGTTCAAATTCCTCCCCCGTGCAACGGGGGAGGGGGACCACGAAGTGGTGGAGGGGGCGAGACTGGGCTCATTGCCGGCGGTCGCCCCCTCCGTCACGCTGCGTATTCGCAGCGCGCCACCCCCCGCTAAAGCGAGGGAGGAGTATTCCGCCCGCTTCAGCTTGCAAACCATCGTTCTCTGACGTTCCCTGCCCGCGCCCACCGGGAGGACCGCCATGGACGACGCCGCGACCCTGACGCCCGCCGTCGAACTCGCCCGCGCCAATCCGGTGCGGATTCCCAACGAAAGCGCCGAATACCGCGCCGCCCGCACGGCCCTGCTGGCCGAGGAGATCGAGCTGCGCCGCCACATCGAGCGGGTCGCCGCCCAGCGCCGGGCCCTGCCGCCGGGCGGGCCGGTGGTCGGCGACTACCGCTTCCAGGGCGAGGAGGGCGAGGTCGACTTCGCCGGCCTGTTCCGCGACAAGCCGACCCTGGCCGTCTACTCCTACATGTTCGGCCCGCAGCGCGAGCGGCCCTGCCCGATGTGCACCAACCTGCTGGGCGCGTGGGAGGGCAACGCCGCCGACATCGACCAGCAGCTGTCGCTGGCGGTCGTGGCCCGCTCGCCGCTCGACAAGCTGCTGGCCTGGAAGCGCGAGCGCGGCTGGAGGCGCCTGCGGCTCTACACCGACCTGACCGGCGACTATTCGCGCGACTATTTCGGCGTGCTGCCCGACGGCTCGGAGATCCCGGCCTTCAACGTCTTCTCCCGCCGCGACGGGACGATCCGCCACTTCTGGTCGGGCGAGATGGCCGGCGAGACCGCCGATCCCGGCCAGGATCCGCGCGGCGCTCCCGATCCTGCGCCGCTGTGGATGGTGCTGGACAGCACGCCCGAAGGCCGGCCGCCGGAGTGGTATCCGAAGCTGGATTACTGACCTTGCCCGTCATCCCGGCCGCAGCGAAGCGGAGAGCCGGGACCCAAGGGCTACCACACTGCGCTGGCCCCTGGGTCCCGGGTCTACGGCGCGTTCCGCGCCTTCGCCCGGGATGACGAAGAGAACTCAGCTGTCTTGGCTGAACCCCTCGACGTTCTCCGTCCGCACCCGCTCTTCCAGCACCTTGCCCACCGCCACCTTGCGCAGCCGCACGTCGCGCACCGGCAGGTCCTTCTCGCCCTTGATGCGGCAGATCGAGCCGGCCTCCTCGACGCGCACGTCGCTGACCCGCAGCCCCTCGATGGCCGTCAGGCGACGCTCGTAGGTCGGGACCAGGGTGCGCCACTGGTAGAGGACGTCGGTGTCGACCGCGAGCACGCTGCCGGCGATCTTCGTGGCGCTGACATTGGTCATGTGGATGTTGCGGACGAAGCCGCCGCGCCGCTCGTTGGTCTTGACGAACATCAGGTTGGCGATCGGTACGGCCCAGCCGTCTTCGCCCTTCCCGTCGCCGGTGAAGTGACAGTTGTCGACGAAGACGTTCTCGATACCGGCCGACAGTTCGCTGCCGACGGCCAGCAGCTGGTGGCCGTTCTTGATCCGGCAGTCGCGCATGACGACGTTGCGGGTGGGAACGCCCAGGCGCCAGGCGTCTTGGTCGCGGCCCGACTTCACCGACACCGCGTCGTCGCCCTGGTCGAAGACGCAGTCCTCGATCAGGACATTCTGGCTCATCTCCGGATCGACGCCGTCGTTGTTGTGGCCATGGGCGCGGATCTTCACCCGGCGGATGACGACGTCGGTGCAGAGGAACGGATGGATCACCCAGAACGGGCTGTCCTCGATGCTGACGTCCTCGACCAGCACGTGGCGGCAGCGGTTGAACTGGATGAACTGCGGGCGAAGATTGGCCTCGCCGGCCGCCATCTGGCGCTCGCTCACCGGCTCGCCCCTGGCGGCCTTGTGATAGAGCGCGACCAGGGCGTCCATGTGCGGCTTGGGCCGGGCGTACCAGACCTTCCAGACGTCGAGTTTCGCCTTCAGCTTGCCGGGGCCCGTGATCGCCACGTTCTCGCAATCGAAGGCGTAGACCAGCGGCGAATAGTTCCAGCACTCCAGCCCCTCCCAGCTGGTCTGGATGGCGGGCAGGTAGTCGGCGGGCTTTTCGGAGAAAAGCAAGGTGGCACCCTTGGCCAGGTGCAGGGCGACGTTGCTCTTCAGGTGAACCTTGCCTGTGGGCCAGGTTCCCTGGGGGATCACCACCACGCCCGCGCCGGCGGCGTTGGCGGCCGTGATCGCCGCGGCTATGGCGGCGCTGGTCCTGCCCTGGTCGCCCTGGTCCGCGCCGAAGTCGGTGATGGGAAAGCGACGGGCGCCGGAGAAGTCGGGCACGCCGATGCCGGGCATGTCGAACGGCGCGGTCGGGCGGACGAGCCTGTGCGGGAAGGGCTTGGCGAGGGCGAGGCTCGGGATCAGCGGCGCGGCGATCCCGGCCGCCAGCGCCGTCCGTCTGGTCGGAAGGTGGATGCCCATGCCGCGTCTCCCAGAGCCGGGCGTCGCGCGCGCCCGTGTCGGGGGCATTGCTCGCATGGTGGGATGTGAAGTCAATATTTGAGAACCGATCCTTCTCCCCTTGCGGGAGAAGGTGGCGGCCGAAGGCCGACGGATGAGGGGTCTCTCAAAAGAAAACCGCCTCGCCCAGCCCGCAGCGTCGAGGTCTGAGAGACCCCTCACCCGACCCGCTTCGCGGGCCACCCTCTCCCGCAAGGGGAGAGGGATCTAGACGAGCCGCTCCAACCCCGCCCGGGCCGCCTTCAGGAACACGCTCGGCAGCGCCGACAGCCCCTCGTGCGGGGTCCAGACGAAGTCGCCGGCGACGTCGGCCTCGGTGACCAGCACGCGCAGGGTCAGGGAGAAGTGGGTGAAGACATGCTCCACCGCGCCGAGATCCCGCCACGGCGCCAGGATCGGCGCGACGCGGATCGCCTCGTCATCCGACCACGGACGATCTCGCCAGTCCGAGGTCGGCAGGCCGAGCATGCCGCCCAGCAGGCCCTTGTCCGGTCGCCGCACCAGGGCCGTCTCGCCCCGGCGGCTGACCACATAGGCCACGCCGTGGCGGCGGGGGCGGTCGGCCTTCCTGGTCTTGCGTGGATAGGTCTCGGGCGCGCCGCCGGCTTTCGCCGCGCAGAAGGTCTCGACCGGGCAGCGGTCGCACAGCGGGGCCTTGGGCTTGCAGATCGTGGCGCCCAGATCCATCAGGGCCTGGGCCCAGTCGCCGGGGCGCTCGTCGGTGACCAGTTCGCCGGCCAGGCGCTTCAGTTCAGGCTTGGCGTCGGGCACGGGGGCCTCGACCGCAAAGAGCCGCGCCATCACCCGCTCGACATTGCCGTCGACAACATTGGCCTTGCGGTCGAAGGCGATCGCCGCCACGGCCGCGGCGGTGTAGGCACCCACCCCCGGCAGGGCCAGCAGGCCCTCTTCGGTGTCGGGAAAGACCCCGCCGTGGTCATTGGCCACCGCGCGGGCGCAGGCCAGCAGGTTGCGGGCGCGGGCGTAGTAGCCCAGCCCCGCCCAGGCGCCCATCAATTGCCCGTCCTCCTCGGCCGCCAGGGCCTCGACGGTGGGCCAGCGCTGGGTGAAGGCCAGGAAATAGGGCGTGGCGTGCGGCACGGTGGTCTGCTGCAGCATCACCTCCGACAGCCAGACGCGGTAGGGGTCGCTGCGCAGCCCCACGCGTCCGGCGGCGGGGCCGGTTCGCCAGGGCAGGACGCGCGCCTCGCGGTCGTACCAGGCCAGAAGTGCGGAGCGGATCGCGGCGACGTCGGTCATTGTCGCCTCCTATCGCAAATCCGCGCGCGCGAGGGGAGGGGGGCGTGCTAGGCTTTCGCGCATGTACCGCCGCACGCTGCCCACGTCCGACGAAGCGCTGAAGATCCTGTCGCGCCGCCGCACCCGGCCGCCGATGCGCGTGCCGCCGCCGGCCGGCAAGAGCCTGGCGCCGCTGATCCGCGAACTGGACAAGAAGTACGGCCAGGGCCCGGGCGCGCTGCAGGCCCGCTGGAAGGAGATCGTCGGCGACACCCTGGCGCGCCGCACCGAACCCGTCCGCATCATCAAGAGCCGCACCGGCGAGGGCGGCACGCTGGAACTGCGCGTCGACGGCCCCGTGGCCTCGCTGATCCAGCACCAGGCCCCCCAGATCACCCAGCGCCTCGACCTGCTGCTGGGCAAGGGCGCGGTGACCCGCCTGCGGATCGTGCAGGGACCGGTTCGCGTCGCCGCTTCGGCCGCCGGCGCCCCGCCGCGTCCCCGCCGCCGCCCGCCGCTCGACGCCGCCCAGGAGCGCGACCTGGCCGACGGCCTGGCCGACCAGCCCGACGGGCCGCTGAAAGAGGCGCTTCTGAAGCTTGGTCGCGGCGTGTTGCGCAACGAAAGTTGACAACCTGAGCGGGGCGCCGCTGATGCGGGAAAAGCCTCATCCGCGCCATTTTCACGCGGCTAAAGAATCGCGCTTAACTCTACTATTCACGCTCGAGGAAGACCCGACCATGCGCTCGCCCCTTCGCCGGATCCTGCTGGCCGCAGCCCTCGTCGCCGGCGTCGCCGGCCTTTCCGCCTGCAACAAGTCGGGCGGCGCCGTCACCGCCGACGACATGAGCCTGGGCAATCCGAACGCCAAGGTCACCGTCATCGAGTACGCCTCGGCGTCGTGCGTGCACTGCGCCCGCTGGAACGAGGAGGTCTTCCCGGCCTTCAAGCAGAAGTACATCGACACCGGCAAGGTGAACTACGTCTACCGCGAGTTCCTGACCGCCCCGCCGCAGGTGGCCGCCGCCTCGTTCCTGCTGGCCCGCTGCGCCGGCAAGGACAAGTATTTCTCGGTCCTGGACTCGGTCTACCGCTCGCAGGAAGAGATGTTCACCACCGGCCAGTACCGCGACGTGCTGCTGCGCATCGCCCAGTCGGCCGGCCTGGACGAAGCCAAGTTCGACGCCTGCGTCAGCGACGAGAAGGCCCTGAAGGCGCTCAACGACCGCATCGAGCGCTACTCCAAGGAAACCGACATCAAGGGCACCCCGACCTTCGTCATCAACGGCAAGAAGCTGACCGAAGAGGGCGGCGAGGCCCCGCTGGCCCAGCTGGACGCCGCCATCGCCGCGGCGAGCAAGTAAGCATGACCCTGGACCGGCGCGCGCTGATCGTTGCAGGCATGGCGGCCGCCGCCATGCCTGGCCTTGCGCGCGCCGCCCAGCTGCCACCCCTGCCGGGCGACCACGTCATGGGTTCGGTCAAGGCCAAGGTGCAGATCGTCGAGTACGCCTCGATGAGCTGCAGCCACTGCGCCCACACCGCGCTCGAGATCATGCCGGCGATCAAGAAGCGCTACATCGACACCGGCAAGGCCCGGCTGGTGTTCCGCGAGTTCCTGACCCCGCCCAGCGACCTGGCCGGCGCGGGCTTCCTGCTGGCCAACCGCGTGCAGCCGGCCCGCTATTTCGAGGCGGTCGAGGCGATCTTCGCGGCCCAGCACGACATGTTCCAGACCGGCGACTACTGGGGCGGGCTGCTGGGCGTGGCCAAGCGGTTCGGCCTGACCGAGGCGCAACTGGAGACGACCTTGAACGACAAGGTCGCGCTGAACGCGCTGAACGCCCGCGTCGAGGCGGCCGGCAAGCGCGGGATCAACTCCACGCCCACCTTCTATATCAACGGCGAGCAATTCGTCGGCGAGCTGACGGTGGAAGACCTGGCCAAGGCCATCGACAAGGCCCTGAAGGGCTAGCGGGCGGGCGCGGCCGTGCAGTTCCAGCGTCTGCGCCTCTCCGGCTTCAAGTCCTTCGTCGAGCCGACGGAGTTCAGGATCGAGCCTGGCCTGACGGGCATCGTCGGGCCCAACGGCTGCGGCAAGTCCAACTTGCTGGAAGCCCTGCGCTGGGTGATGGGCGCCAACTCGGCCAAGGCCATGCGGGCCGGCGGCATGGACGACGTCATCTTCGCCGGATCGGGCAACCGTCCGCCGCGCAACCACGCCGACGTCACCCTGACCATCGACAACGCCGACCGCACCGCGCCGGCCGCCTTCAACGACGATCCGGTGCTGGAGGTGGTGCGCCGCATCGACCGTGGGGCCGGCTCGACCTACCGGATCAATGGCCGCGAGGTGCGGGCCCGCGACGTCCAGCTGCTGTTCGCCGACGCCTCGACGGGCGCCAACTCGCCGGCCTTGGTGCGCCAGGGCCAGATCAGCGAGCTGATCGGGGCCAAGCCGCAGAACCGCCGCCGCATTCTGGAGGAGGCGGCCGGGGTCTCGGGGCTGCACACCCGTCGCCATGAGGCCGAGCTGCGCCTGCGGGCGGCCGAGAGCAATCTTACCCGCCTGGAAGACGTCGCCCGCGAGCTCGAGACGGCGCTGAACCGCCTCAAGCGCGAGGCCCGCCAGGCCGAGAAGTACAAGCGCCTGTCGGCCGAGATCCGCGCCGTGCAGGGCGCGGTGCTGTTCGCCCGCTGGGCCGAGGCCCGTGATGCCCTCGAACGCACCCAGTCCGAGGCCACCCAGTCGGCTCGCGACGTCGAGGAGACCGCCCGCGCCGCGGCCGCCGGCCAGGGCGCGATCGTCGAGGCCGAAACCGCCATGCCGCCGCTGCGCGAGGAGGCGACGATCGCCCAGGCCGTGCTGGGCCAGCTGGCGATCCAGAAGGACCGGGCCGAGCGCGACGCCGCCGCCGCCGCCGCCGAGTTCCAGCGCCTGTCGGCGGATCTCGCCCGCATCGACGAGGACCGCGCCCGCGAGGCGCAGGCCGCCGAGGACGCCGGCCGCAGCCTGGCCCGCATCGAGCCGGAACTGGCCGAGGTGCGGGCCCTGATTTCCGCCGCGCCCGAGCGTGGTCCGGAACTGGAAGCCGCCGCCAAGGCCGCCGAGGCCGCGCGCGCCGAGGCCGACGGCGCCGTCGAGCGCCTGGCCGCCCAGACCGCCGCCGAGGAGGCCCGCGCCCGCGCCGCCGCCCAGCGCCTGGCCGAGGCCGAGAGCCGCCTGGCCCGCACCGTCCGCGCCCTCGATCAGGCCAAGGCCGAGCGGGCGGCCGTCGGTCCGGCCGTCGATCCCGCCGCCGCCGAGGCCCGCCAGCGTTTCGCCAACGCCGAGGCCGCCCTCGCCGCCGCCCGCGCCGCCCTGGAGGCCGCCGAGGCCGAGCGCACGACCGCCGCGCAAGCCGAGGGCGCGGCCCGGGATCTGGCCCGCAAGGCCGAGGACCAGTTGGGCCGCCTGCGCACCGAAGCCAGGGGCTTGGCCCAGCTGACCGCTCCGCGCGCCAAGAGCGGCTTCTCGCCCGCCCTCGACGCGGTGACGCCCGACAAGGGCTATGGCGCGGCCCTGGCCGCCGCCCTGGGCGATGATCTGGAAGCCGCCCTCGACGCCCGCGCATCCTCGCACTGGGCCGGGGCCGAGACGCCGGCGACCGCCTGGCCCGAGGGCGTCCAGCCGCTGGCCCCGCTGGTCAAGGCTCCGCCCGAGCTGGCCGCGCGCCTGGCGATGGTCGGGCTGGTCGAGCGGGCCGACGGCGAGCGGCTGGCCAAGGGCCTGCCCGTCGGCGCGCGGCTCGTCTCCAAGGAAGGCGACCTTTGGCGCTGGGACGGCTTCGTGGCCAAGGCTGACGCGCCCAAGCCCGCCGCCGTGCGGCTGGAGCAGCGCACGCGCCTCGCCGAAGTCGAGGCCGAGATCGATCTCGTCGCCCCGCGCGCCGAGGCCGGCGCCGCCGCCCTGAAGACCGCCGCCGACCGCCTGCGCGCCGCCGAGGACGCCCTGCGCGACAGGCGCCGGGGTCCGCCCGACGCCGAGCGCCTGCTGAACCAGGCCCGCGAGACCGTGGCCCGCTTCGAGCGCGAGGCCGCCCAGCGCGAAGCCCGCGCCCAGTCGCTGGACGACACCATCGCCCGTTTCGAGGCCGAGCGCGCCGAGGCCGACGAGGCGCTTGCCGCCGTTCGCGCCGAGCACGCGGCGGCCGAGGCCGTCGGCGATCTGGCCCCGCAGCTGCTGGCCGCCCGCCAGGCCGCCGCCGCCGCCCGCGAGGCCGCCTCGGCCGCCCGCTCGGCCCTCGACCTGGAGAACCGCGAACGCTCGGGCCGCCAGCGCCGGCTGGAGAGCCTGGAGCGGGATCTCGGCGACTGGACCCGCCGCCGCGACGCCGCCGCCAAGCGCGCCGAGGGCCTGGAAGCCGATCGCGCCAAGGCCGCCGCCGCCCTGGAGGCCGCCCGCGCCGCCCCGGCCGAGCTGGAGGCCAAGCTGCTGGTGCTGGTCGACCAGTTCGACGCCGCCGAGCAGCGCCGGGCCAAGGCCAGCGACGCCCTGGAGGCCGCCGAGACCGCCCGCATCGCCGCCGACCGCGCCGCCCGCGCCGCCGACCAGGCCGCCGGCGAGGCCCGCGAGCGCCGCGCCGCCCTGGTGGCTCGCCTCGACGGAGTCCGCGAGCGCTTCGCCGAGATCGCCTCGAACATCCGCGAGAGCGCCCGCATGGAGCCCGAGGCCCTGGGCCGCCACCTGGCCGGCGAGGCCGTGGCGGTGCCCAAGGACGCCGCCGGCGTCGAGGCCCACCTCTTCGCCCTGGAGCGCGAGCGGGACTCCATCGGGGCGGTGAACCTGCGGGCCGAGGAAGAGGCCCAGGAATATGCCGGCCGGCTGGAGACCATGCGCATCGAGCGGGCCGACCTGTCGGGCGCGGTTGCCAAGCTGCGCGACGGCATCGAGGAGCTGAACGCCGAGGGCAGAGAACGTCTCTTGGCGGCCTTCGACGTCATCAACGGCCACTTCCAGACCCTCTTCCAGGCCCTGTTCGGCGGCGGCCAGGCCGAGCTGCGGCTGATCGAGAGCGACGATCCTCTCGAAGCCGGCCTGGAGATCTTCGCCTGTCCGCCCGGCAAGCGCCTGGCCAGCATGAGCCTGATGAGCGGCGGCGAGCAGGCCCTGACCGCCAGCGCCCTGATCTTCGGCGTCTTCCTGGCCAATCCGGCCCCGATCTGCGTGCTCGACGAAGTCGACGCGCCGCTCGATGACGCCAATGTCGACCGCTACTGCAACATGCTCGACGAGATGCGCCGCCGCACCCTGACGCGCTTCATCGCCATCACCCACAACCCGGTGACCATGAGCCGGATGGACCGCCTGTTCGGCGTGACCATGTCCGAGCGCGGGGTCAGCCAGCTGGTCAGCGTGGACCTGAGCACCGCCGAGGAGCTGGTGGCGGCGCAGTAGGGATATTCCCCCTGAGAGGGACCCTAATCCGTAAAATCCCCTCGAAAGCGGGGACCCAGGCTTTTTCTGAAACCCAAGGCGCTCGACGATAAAACACCTGGGTCCCCGCTTCCGCGGGGATTTTACGGGGAGGGGGCGAGCCTTTCTTCCCTCTCCGTCGGCTTCGCCGACACCTCTCCCCTCAGGGAGAGGGGTCAGAAGAGATGCCGCAGCGGGTTGCTCGGATCGGCCAGAAGCTTCACCGCCATGGCGCAGGAGATCGTCACCAGCAGCGGCCTGATCAGCCTGGCCCCGAACCGCACGGCCAGCCGCGAGCCCAGCTGCGCGCCGAGGAAGGCGCCGACGGCCATGGAGAGGCCTATCGGCCAGATCACCGCGCCCTTGAGGATGAACAGCGCCAGGGCCCCGACATTGCTGGCGGCGTTGGCCAGCTTGGTGTGGGCGGTGGCCTTCAGCACGCCGTAGCCGAGCAGGGTGACGATGGCGACCATGTAGAAGGCCCCCGCGCCCGGGCCGAAGATGCCGTCATAGAAGCCCACGATCGGCGCGATGAAGCCGGCGAAGACGGGCAGCGCCAGGCGGGCGGGGCCGTCCTCGGCCTTCAGGGCCGTGGACAGGCCGAAATAGACGGCGATGACGATCAGCAGCACCGGCACCAGCGCCGCCAGCACGCGCGGCGAAAGAAGGCTGGCGCACAGCGCGCCGGCCAGGCCCGCCAGTCCCGCCGCCAGGGCGATCGGCCAGGCGGTCTTCCAGTCGATCAGGCCGCGCTTGGCGAAGGCCCGGGTGGCCGAGACCGAGCCGAAGGTGCTTTGCAGCTTGCTGGTGCCCAGCGCCGCGATCGGCGGCAGGCCCGAAAGCAGCAGGGCCGGCAGGGTGATCAGGCCGCCGCCGCCGGCGATGGCGTCCAGGGTTCCGGCCACGAAGGCCACGCCGAACAGGATGACGAGCAGCTGGACGCTCAGATGTTCCATTGGCGATCCCTACAAACGCGAAAAGCCGCCCGGGAGCCGGGCGGCGGCAGGCGGCGGGTGAAGGAAGGGGAGGCGGCCGACAGCACGTCTCCCCATCGTTCGGATCAGCCGATCAGGTGGGCCCACTGGTGGGCGCGCGAGGCCTTGCTGTTGCGGCCCAGGGCCTTCAGCTCTTCGCGGGCCGCGGCCTTTTCTTCCTTGCGGACGCGTTGCTCGGCGGCTTCGACAGCCTTGCGTTCCTTACGCTCGGCGCGCTTGACGGCCGCGATCTCTTCCTGGCGGGCCAGGGCTTCGAGGCGGGCGATTTCCTTGGCTTCGGCGCGGGCGACGCGGACGGCTTCCAGCTCGGCGGCGCGTTGTTCGTCGCGCTTGTCGAAATCAGGATCCTGAACGGTGGCCTTCGGCTTGAACTTGGCCAGCATAGCCTTCTTGGCTTCCTGCTGGGCGGTGATGCGATCGGCGAATCCGGTGTTCTTCAGATAGGACATGAATCTTGATGCTGTTGGAGAGGCGCGCCTCCTAAACCCCAAAACGGCGAAAAAAGCAATTGGAGCGGCCATGCTCTTCGTCGGACGGATCGTCGCGCAAACGGGGCGGGACCCGTCCCGGAGACCCAGATTCCGCGGATTGGCTGACCTTGGGGAAATTCCTTCGTTAAAACAGCGTGTTGTGCAGTTTCTCCACAATCTTGACGCACCGCAGCGCGCCCTATAGGTTCCGCCGCGATCAAGCCGGCCGAAAAAACGCCTTCTTCAGGCGTGTCTGCGGGCGCTTTTCGGACCTGACCGCTTCCCATGCCCAAGGCCGACGAACCGAACGACGAGGCTTTCAAGAGCCTGGACGCTCGGCTCGACGCCATCGAGGCGCGGAAAGCGGCGGAAAAGCCCGTCAAGGCGGCGGGCGAGAAGGCTTCCCAGGACGGCTATCGCCTCCTGGCGGATTTGATCGGGGGCGTTCTGGTAGGGCTTGGCTTCGGCTGGCTGCTCGACCATTACGTCGGCACGGGGCCCTGGGGCATGGTCGGCGGTTTGCTGATCGGCATGGGGGTCTCGATATTCTCCGTCGTTCGCAAGGCGACGAAACTGAGCGCGCAGGCGTCCAAGGCCCCGGCCGAGGATGTACACACGGGAGGCGGGTCCACCGCCCCCAAGCAGAAGAGAGACTAGGGCCGATGGCCGATCCGATGCACCAGTTCCAGATCCAGAAGGTCGTGGAACTGCCCACCGTGAACGTCTTCGGTCTGCCGATCGATCTGTCGATCACCAATTCCGTGGCCGCGATGCTGCTGGCCGCCACCCTGGTCGTGGCGTTCTACGCCGTCGCCGCCCGCCGCGCCGTGGTTCCGGGCCGCCTGCAGACCGTGGGCGAGATGCTCTACGGACTTGTCGACGGCCTCGCGGAGTCGATCATCGGCCACGACGGCAAGAAGTTCCTGCCCTTCATCTTCACCCTGTTCGCGTTCGTGCTGTTCATGAACCTGCAGGGCATGTTCCTGGTGTTCACCGCCACCTCGCAGCTGGCCGTGACCCTGACGCTGGGCCTGATGGTCATCCTGACCGTGGTCGCCGTCGGCTTCGCCAAGAACGGCCTGAAGTTCTTCAAGCTGTTCGCCCCGTCGGGCGTGCCGTGGCCGCTGTACTTCCTGCTGGTGCCGATCGAGATCCTGTCGTTCCTGATCCGTCCGATCACCCTGGGTCTTCGTCTTTTCGGCAACATGCTCGGCGGCCACGTGGTGCTGAAGATCTTCGCCGGTTTCGTGATCGCCCTTGGCGGTCTCGGCGCGATCGGCTGGGCCGGTTCGCTGCTGGCCCTTTCCTCCGTCGTCGCCCTGACGGCCCTCGAGTTCATGGTGGCCTTCCTGCAGGCCTTCGTGTTCGCGGTGCTTGCCTGCGTCTATATCAACGACGTCGTGCACCTCGACAGCCACTGATCACCCTTTTCTCTTCAACCTATCTCTGAATTCTCAAGGAGCCTCACAATGGAAGCGGAAGCCGCTAAGTACATCGGCGCTGGCCTGGCCATGCTCGGCATGATCGGCGCGGGCATCGGCCTGGGCGTCATGTTCGGCAACTATTTCCAAGGCGCGCTGCGTAACCCGACCGCCGCCGCTCAAGAGCGTCCGATGCTGTTCCTCGGCATGGCGCTGACGGAAGCCCTGGGCATCTTCGCCCTGGTCATCGCCTTCCTGATCCTCTTCTCGTAATCCTCTGAGCGCGGCGGCGGTCGGTTCCCGGCCTTCGCCGCGCTTTGATCTTTAAGAACCGAGCCTGCCCGCCCGTTTCGGGCCGCAGGCGCTAGCTGAGAGGCGCCCTCGCCCATGGCGACGGAAAATCACGGCACGGTCGCGACGACTGAAGCCCCCGGACACGAAAGCGGCGGTCTTCCGCAGCTCCAGTTCCAGCACTGGGGCGGTCAGATCGTGTGGCTGCTGCTCATCTTCGCCGTTCTCTATATCGTGCTGTCGAAGGGCCTGCTGCCCCGCGTCAGCGGCGCGATCGACGAGCGCGGCGCCAAGATCGCCGGCGACATCGCCGACGCCCGTCGTCTGAAGGACGAAGCCGAGGTGCAGGCCCGAGCGGCCGCCGCCGAGGTGGCCGAGGCTCGCGCCAAGGCCCAGAAGACCGCGGCGGACGCCAAGGCCCAGGCTTCGGCGCAAGCCGCCGAGCGCCAGGCCAAGGAAGAAGCCGTGCTGGCCGAAAAGCTGGCCGCGGCGGAAGCCTCGATCCAGGCCGCCCGCGACGAGGCCATGAGCCACGTCCGCACGGTGGCCGAGGAGACGGCTGGCGCGATCGTCGAGAAGCTGACGGGCAAGGCGGCTTCGGCCGCCGAGCTCAAGACGGCTCTGGCCTGAGGAGTAGCGGACCATGGAACACGAATCCCTGTTCAGCTTCTCCAATCCGGAGTTCTGGGTGCTGGTCGCCCTGGTGATCTTCTTCGGCCTGCTGGTCGTTCTGAAGGTCCTGCCGGGCGCCCTGTTCGGCGCGCTTGACGGCTACGCCGCCAAGATCCAGGCCGAACTCGACGAAGCCCAGAAGCTCCGCGAGGAGGCGCAAGCCCTGCTCGCCGAGGTCAAGGCCCAGCGCGAGGAAGCCGAGCGCCAGGCTTCGGCCATGCTCGAGGCGGCCAAGGCGGACGCGGTCCGTCTGGCGGCCGAGGCCAAGGAAAAGCTCGAGGAGCAGATCACGCGCCGCGCCCAAATGGCCGAGCGCAAGATCGCCCAAGCCGAGGCCCAGGCCGCCGCGGACGTCAAGGCCGCTGCCGTCGACCTCGCCGCCCAGGCGGCCGAGGCGGTGCTCCTGGCCCGCGTCGGAACCGGCGCCGACCCTCTGCTCGACGCGGCCATCGGCCAGATCGGCAGCAAGCTGCAGTAGTCCTCTTCGGACGACTGAAAGATCGAAAGGCGCGGCTCGCAGGGGCCGCGCCTTTTTCGTTTGGGCCCACCCCCAAACTCCCGTCATTCCCGCCCTTGTGGCGGGAACCCCTCTGTCAGCCGCAAGGGCGGACGGGGGCGGCGTGCTCAGCACGCCGCTTGCATCTCACGTGGCAGCGGAACCAGGGGTTCCCGCCACAAGGGCGGGAATGACGGGGGAAGTGGGGAGGGGCGTTAGCTAGGCGGCCCTACGCTTCAACCACCGCCTCACCGCCTTGCGCCCCCGCTTCAGCACCCGCCAGGCCGGGCGCCGCAGGAACACCTTTTCCGACCGCAGCAGCTGCTGCCAGGCCACCAGCAGGATCTCCGGCTCGCGGCGCATCAGGCGGCGGATCGGGAAGATCAGCTTGGGGTGGCGCTTCTGCCAGCGGATGAAGCGGCGGCGGGCCTGGAACGAGTTGCGCAGCACCACCATGAGCCCGATGACCAGCAGCGGCAGGCCGACGTGGCCGGGCAGGGGCGTCAGGATCGCGCCGGCCAGCAGGATCAGGCAGCCCAGCGCGATCAGCGCCAGCCGCGCGACGCGGGCCAGGGTTTCGCGAAGGACGAAGGCCAGCCGGCGGCGACGCAGGCTCGACAGGCGGCGGACGACCCTGGGGTCGCGGGGGCTCACTGGCCGCGCGGGTTGACCTGGCCCCGGCGCTTGAAGGACTTGCGCCAGCGCTTGGCCACCCGCCAGCGGCGCGGCACGACCAGCTTCTCGATGCGCAGGACCTGCTGCCAGGCCACCAGCACGACTTCTGGCTCGCGGCGCAGCAGGCGGCGCAGCGGGAAGACCAGCTTGGGGTGGGCGTGCTGGAAGCGCACGAACTGCTTGCGGGCCTTGAACGAGTTCCGCAGCACCAGCATCAGGCCGATGACCGTCAGCGGCACGCCCATGGGGCCGGGCAGGGGCGCGATCAGAAAGCCCGCGGCGATGAACACCAGGCCAAGGGCCACCAGCAGGCCGCGAATGATCCGGCCGAGAAGCTCGCGGGCGAGTTCGTCGGCGGCGGAGAGGCGCACGGGCGTCATGGCGATGGCGAAGTTCATGGGGGGCTGAACGGGGTATGTGGTCCGCCGGTTTCCGACAAAGCGCCGGCCCCCTCATCCCACACCGTGCATATGGAAACGGGGCGCCCTTCCGTAAAGGCGCCCCGTTCCGCTTTCGTGCCTGTGTTGCGCCTATTCCGCTGCGAGTGGCGCGGGGGCAACAGGTTTCCACTTCAACTTCGGCTTTCGCGCCGCAAGCGTCTCGTCCAGGCGCTTCAGCGGGGCCAGGTGCGGGGCGTTCTTGAACCGCGCGACCTCGCCGGCCTTGGCCGATTCCGCCAGCAGGCGCAGGGCCTCGATGAAGCGGTCCAGCTCGGCCTTCGACTCGGTCTCGGTCGGCTCGATCAGCATCGCGCCATGCACCACCAGCGGGAAGTACATGGTCATCGGGTGGAAGCCCTCGTCGATCATCGCCTTGGCGAAGTCGAGCGTGGTGACGCCGGTGCCTTCCAGCCAGGCGTCGTCGAACAGCGCCTCGTGCATGCACGGACCTTCGGGGAAGGCCGGACTCATCAGGTCCTTGAGGCGGGCCTTGATGTAGTTGGCGTTGAGGACAGCGTCCTCGGCCACCTGCTTGAGGCCGTCGGCGCCATGGCTGAGCATGTAGGCGTAGGCGCGCACATACATGCCCATCTGGCCGTGGAAGGCGCTCATCCGGCCGAAGGCCTGGGCGGCGACGCCCTCGGCCTGCTCGACCAGCTTGTAGCCGTTCTCGCCGTGCACCACCCACGGGGTGGGGGCGAACGGGGCCAGGGCCTCGCTCAGCACCACCGGACCCGCGCCCGGACCGCCGCCGCCGTGGGGCGTCGAGAAGGTCTTGTGCAGGTTGATGTGCATGGCGTCGACGCCCAGGTCGCCCGGGCGCACCCGGCCGACGATGGCGTTGAAGTTGGCGCCGTCGCAGTAGAAGTAAGCGCCCGCCGCGTGGGTCAGGCGGGAGATCTCCACCACGTCGCGCTCGAACAGGCCGCAGGTGTTGGGGTTGGTGACCATGATCGCCGCCACGTGGTCGCCGAGCTTGGCTTCCAGGTCGGCTAGGTCGACGCGGCCGTCGTCGGTCTGGGCGATTTCCACGACCGTATAGCCGCAGAAGGCCGCCGTGGCCGGGTTGGTGCCGTGGGCGCTGGTGGGGGCGAGGACCGTCTTGCGGTGGCCCTGTCCGTTAGCTTCATGGGCTGCACGGATCGCCAGCAGGCCGCACAGCTCGCCATGGGCGCCGGCCTTGGGCGACAGGGCGACGGCCGGCATGCCGGTCAGGGTCTTCAGCCAGTGGGCCAGGTTGTCCATCAGCTCAATCGCGCCCTGCACCGTCGACTGCGGCTGCAGCGGGTGGATGTCCGACAGGCCCGGCAGGCGCGCCATCTTCTCGTTGAGGCGCGGGTTGTGCTTCATCGTGCACGAGCCCAGCGGATAGAGCGCCAGGTCGATGGCGTGGTTCTTTTGGGACAGGCGCACGTAGTGGCGCACGGCTTCCGGCTCGCTGAGGCCCGGCAGGCCGATGGCGTCGTCGCGGGTCAGGCCGGCGAGGGCGCTGTCGGCCGCGACGGCGTCCGGCAGGTCGACGCCGGTCTTGGTCCAGCCGCCCAGTTCGAAGATCAGCGGTTCGTCCTGCAGCAGGCCGCGGCCGCCCGACAGGGAAGTAAAGCCGATCTCGTCATTGGAAGCTTCGGGACGGGTGGGACGTCCGACATTGTTCATGCTCATTGGACGGCTCCGGCCAGCAGCTTGGCGAAGAAGGTGATGTCGGTGTCGAGCGTGGTCTCGGTAGTCGCGACCAGCAGCACGTCGTCCAGGCCCGAGCCCGGCTCCAGCCGCGAATAGGGCACGCCGGCGATGACGCCGTGGGCGGCCAGGGTCTCGACGACCTCGGCGGCGTCCTTGGGCAGGCGCACGGCGAACTCGTTGAAGAACCGCGGCGTCAGGATCTCGACGCCGGGGATGGCCGCCAGGGCCTTGGCCGTGGCCAGCGCCTTCTGGTGGTTCAGCGAGGCCAGCTGGCGCAGGCCCTGCTCGCCCAGCAGGCTCATGTGAATCGAGAAGGCCAGGGCGCACAGGCCGCTGTTGGTGCAGATGTTCGACGTGGCCTTGTCGCGGCGGATATGCTGCTCGCGGGTCGACAGGGTCAGGACGAAGCCGCGCTTGCCGTCGGCGTCGACCGTTTCACCGCAAAGACGGCCGGGGGCCTGGCGGACGAACTTTTCCTTGCAGGCGAAGAGGCCGACATAGGGACCGCCGAAGTTCAGGCCGTTGCCGATCGACTGGCCCTCGGCCACGGCGATGTCGGCGCCCATGGCGCCCGGCGACTTCAGCAGGCCGTACGAGACCGCCTCGGTGGTGACCACGATCAGCAGGGCGCCGGCGGCGTGGGCGGCTTCGGCGATCTTGCTGACGTCGGTGGCCGTGCCGAAGACGTTGGGGGTCTGCACGACGACGCAGGCGGTGTCGGCGTCGATGGCGGCGATCACCGCGTCCTCGGCGTCGATGGCGGCCGGCAGGCGCAGGGTGGCGACGCCGGCGGCGTGGGCCAGGGTCTCGACCGCGCCGACATAGTGCGGGTGGACGCCGCCCGACAGCACGGCCTTGTTCTTGCGGGTGACGCGCTGGGCCATCATTACGGCCTCGGCCGTAGCGGTGGAGCCGTCATAGAGCGAGGCGTTGGCCACTTCCATGCCGGTCAGGGCCGCGACCTGGCTCTGGAACTCGAACAGCACCTGCAGCGTGCCCTGGGCGATTTCCGGCTGGTAGGGCGTGTAGCTGGTCAGGAATTCCGACCGCTGGATGATGTGGTCGACCGTGGCCGGCACGTGGTGGCGATAGGCCCCGGCCCCGACGAAGAACGGCCCCTCGGCGGCCGAGCGGTTGCGGCGCGACAGGCGCAGCATCTCGCGCTCGACTTCCAGCTCGCCGGCATGGTGGGGCAGGTCCACAGGCTCGCTGCGGCGGGCGACGGCGGGCACGTCGACGAACAGCTCGTCGATCGAGCCCGCGCCGATCACGCCGAGCATGTCGGCGCGGTCTTCGGGGGTCAGGGGGAGGTAGCGCATGGGGAGAAAACCTCGGTCGTCATCCCGGCCGGAGCGAAGCGGAGAGCCGGGACCCAGGGGCCGGCGCAGTGCGGTCGCCCCTGGGTCCCGGATCGCGCCAAGGCGCGTCCGGGATGACGTGGAAAAAGATCAGAGGGTGGCCAGGAACGCCTCGTAGGCGTCGCGGTCCATCAGGGCGTCGACCTCGGCCGGGTTGGACAGCTTCAGCTTGGCGAACCAGCCGCCGCTTTCCGGCAGGGCGTTGACGGTTTCCGGCGCATCGCCCAGCTCGGCGTTGGCTTCCACGACCTCGCCCGACACCGGGGCGTAGACGTCGGAGGCGGCCTTGACGCTCTCGACGACGGCCAGGCCTTCGCCCTGGGCGACGGTCTTGCCGACTTCCGGAACTTCGACGAACACCACGTCGCCCAGCTGCTCGGCGGCGTAGGCGGTGATGCCGACGGTGGCGATGTCGCCTTCGACGGCGACCCATTCATGGTCCTTGGTGAAGCGCATTGTCCTGGCCCTCTGGATTTAAAGTTTGCGCACGTAGCGGGTGGGAACGAACGGGGAGGCGACGACCTCGGCGGCCGCCGGCTTGCCCCGGACGATGACTTTCAACTTCGACCCGATCACGGCATGGGCCGGGGGCACGAAACCGATGGCGATGGCGCCGCCGAAGCTCGGGCCGAAGCCGCCGCTGGTGACCTTGCCGATCACGGCGCCGTCGGCGTCGGCGATCTCGGCGCCTTCGCGGGCCGGTGCGCCTTCCAGCACCTTCAGGTTCACGCGGACGCGGGCGAGCTCGCCGGCCAGTTCCTTGGTGATGCGCGCCGCGCCCAGGAAGTCGCCGGCCTCGCGGCGGCTCTTGCCGACGGCGAAGTTCAGGCCGGCCTCGATCGGCGAGACGGTCTCGTCCAGGTCGTGGCCGTAGAGCGGCAGGCCGGCTTCCAGGCGCAGGCTGTCGCGGGCGCCCAGGCCGATCGGCTTGACGCGTTCGTCGGCCAGCAGGGTGTTCCAGACGCGCTCGGCGGCGTCGGCGGGCACCGAGATCTCGTAGCCGTCCTCGCCGGTGTAGCCCGAGCGGGAAATGATCGCATCGACGCCGAACGCCGTCAGGGCGCGGGCGTCCATGAACACCATGTCTGCGGCCTCCGGCACGTGGGCGGCCAGCACGGCGGCGGCCTCGGGGCCTTGCAGGGCCAGCAGGGCGCGGTCTTCCAGGCGCGTGACGGTGGCTTCGCCGGCCAGCTCGCGGGCGATGATCGCGTAGTCGTTGTCCTTGCAGGCGCCGTTGACCACGACGAACAAACCATCGTCATCCGGACGGGCGGTCATCAGGTCGTCGATGATCCCGCCGTCGGCGTTCAGCAGCACGCCGTACCGCTGCTTGCCGGCCTTCAGGCCCTGGTAGTCGGCCGAGACCACCTTCTCGAAGCTCTTGGCCGGGTTTTCACCGCGCAGCCGGGCCTGGCCCATGTGCGAGACGTCGAACAGGCCCGCATGTTCGCGGGTCCAGAGGTGCTCTTTCAGCACGCCGTCCTTGTACTGCACCGGCATGTGGTAGCCCGCGAACGGAACCATGCGCGCGCCGGCGGCGACGTGCGCGTCGTAGAGCGGGGTCTTCTTGAGGTCTTCGGTGGACACGCGGAGGGCTCCAAACGGGGACGGCGCTGCAAGCCCGGCTTTCGCCTGGCGATAGCGCCCCCGCTGTCCCTTTGACCTGAGAGATTCCGGACCTGAAACAGGCCCTTGCTCCTTCGGCGGGCAGCTCTCGCAAGCTGCCTCTTTCCAGCGTTCCTAAACCCGCGCGGTCCTTTTGCCTGAGCGTTTCCGGGGCGGTTGCGCCTTCGGCCTCGGGAGCGAATCCCGACGTCTCCCGCGAGGGTCAAGGCGGTCAATGAGCGAGGCGGGGGAGGGAGTCAAGCGCGGCCGACCTCAGGTTGTCGGACGACCCGCGAGCGCCTGGATGAAAGTCGCGCGACCACCCCCTCAATCGTCATCCCGGCTCTCCGCTACGCTGCGGCCGGGATAACGAGATTGAAAAGGCCGGGCGTCAGCCCTTCTTCACCGCGCCGCCCTGGCCGATGAAGCCGACGACCAGGAACTGCAGCACCGCGCCCATGGCTACGCCCAGCAGGGTGACGCCGAGCCAGGCGGTGGGGCCGGGTTTCGGGCCGAAGCCCCCTTGGTTCACCCAGAGATAGACGGCCCACAGGATCGCCGCGCCGGCCACGGGGCCGATGAAGGCCAGGTTGGCCTTCGCGCCCAGCCGGCGGCGGGCGATCAGCACCAGGATGGCGCAGCCGACGATCTCGATCAGCGGGCCGACCAGGCTGACCGGGCCGGCCTTGTCCGGAACGGCCGGACCGCACAGCACCGTCAGCACGATGGCCAGGCAGCCGATCGTCCAGTAGCGGCGAACGCCGATGGGGCCTTCTTTCACGCCGGACCCGGTCAGGCGTGAGGCATGCTGGCGCGCACCTGGGCGCGCAGGACGTCGATGGGGGCCAGGCCCGCGTCGGTCTTGAAGTGCCAGTAGGTCCAGCCGTTGCAGGCCGGGGCCGACTGCACCATGGCGCCGATCTTGTGGATCGAGCCCGACAGGTCGCCGACCGCGATCGAGCCGTCCGGACGGACCTTGGCGACGTGATTGCCCTTGGAGCAATAGAGCGTGTCGCCCGGATGCAGCAGGCCGGCCTCGACGATGGTGCCGAACGGCACGCGCGGCTCGGACCGCTTGCTGCCCATGACGTCCAGATCCTGGGGAGCGATCGGGATGACCTTGGCGATCCGCTCCTTGGCGTGGCCGACATATTCGGCCTCGCGCTCGATGCCGATGAACTTGCGGCCCAGGCGCTTGGCGGCCGCGCCGGTGGTGCCGACGCCGAAGAACGGATCCAGGATCACGTCGCCCGGCTTGGTGGTCGACAGGATCACCCGGTAGAGCAGGGCTTCGGGCTTCTGGGTCGGGTGGGCCTTGTTACCGTCGGCGCCCTTGATGCGCTCCTCGCCGGTGCACAGCGGGATGGTCCAGTCCGAGCGCATCTGCACTTCGTCGTTGGCCATCTTCAGGGCGTCGTAGTTGAAGGTGTAGCGCTTGGCGTTCTGGCTTTTGGAGGCCCAGATCAGGGTCTCGTGGGCGTTGGCGAAGCGGGTGCCCTTGAAGTTGGGCATCGGGTTGGTCTTGCGCCAGATGACGTCGTTGAGGATCCAGAAGCCCAGGTCCTGCACGGCCACGCCGACGCGGAAGATGTTGTGATAGCTGCCGATCACCCAGATCGCGCCGTCGTCCTTGAGGACGCGGCGGGCGGCCTTCAGCCACTCGCGGGTGAACTTGTCGTAGGCGGCGAAGCTCTCGAACTGGTCCCAGTGGTCGTCGACCGCGTCGACCTTTGAGTTGTCCGGGCGCAGCAGGTCGCCGCCGAGCTGCAGGTTGTAGGGCGGATCGGCGAAGATCAGGTCGACCGACTTCTCGGGCAGGGCGTTCATCGCCTCGATGCAGTCGCCCTGGATGATGGTTTCCGGCCCGAAGGACATGTCCGCTTCCCTGAAAAACACCCAAGGGAATCATGGAGTCCCGTGGTTACCCGGGAATGAACGGTCATGGTTAGCCGCTGGTTAATCGCGAATCCGAAATCGGTTAACGGCGCTTGATGTTCCTGTAATGTTCCGTATTGTGGACTCGACCGAGACGCGAAGAGGCGGGGCGAGGGGGAAGGGGCATGGCGCTGATCCGCGGTTTCATCGCCGCCAGCCTCGACGGTTGCGTGGCCGACGCGGGCGGCGGGGTGCAGTGGCTGGCGCCGTTCCGCAAGGTCGATCCCGGCTACGGCGCCTTCATCGACGACGTGGGCACGGTGGTCATGGGCCGGCGCACCTATGACCTGATCCCGAGCCTTGGCACGGGCTGGCCCTATGCCGGCAAGCGCGGCTTCGTCGTCACCTCGCGGCGGGGTGATCCGGTGCAGCGCGGGGTGAAGTTCTGGCGCGAGGGCGTGCCGGATCTCATCGAGCGCCTGCGCGACCTCGACGACGGCGACGCCTGGGTGGTGGGCGGCGCGGGCCTGCTGGCCGCCTTCGCCGAGGAAGGCGCGCTGGACCGCCTGTCGCTGCTGATCGCGCCGGTGCTGCTGGGCGAGGGCCTGCGCCTCTTTCCCGAACGCGCCGGCGCGCCGCGCGGGCTGGTGCTGCGGGGGACGGCCGCCCTGGCCATGGGCGTGGTGCGGCTGGACTACGAACTGCCGCCGCCGAAGCCGGGGCGGGGCAGGGGCCGGGCGGCGGGGCCGCAGGGCGTGGCGGAGGCTTGAGGACGGGATATCCGTCCACCGCGCACGGACCATTTCGGACGCCGGGCGGAGGGCTCGGCTCGCGCCGCGAAAGCCGCCTGACGGGCGTCATCTAACCTTCGCGCGACCGACGTAACGGCGTCTTGCGACGACCATATCCGCCACCCCAGCGCGACGCGCATCGCGGGCGCACGAGGGGATAGACATGAAGCTCAATACGCCGAGGGGCCGGTCGGCCCTGATGTTCTGCGGCGCGGCCCTGGGAGCCCTGCTGGCGACGAGCGTCCAGGCGGCCGACGCCGCCCCCGTCCCGGCGGCCGCCGACAATCCGGACTCGACCGCCGTCGAGCAGGTCATCGTCACCAGCCAGAGCGAGACCCGCTCGGCCGTGGCCATGCAGGCCCAGCAGATCCAGCGCGTCCTCCCCGGCGCCAGCCCGCTGAAGGCCATCCAGTTCCTGCCCGGCGTCGTCTACCGGACCGCCGATCCGTGGGGCAACAACGAGCAGAACCTGTCGCTGTTCGTCCACGGCTTCTCGACCCAGCAGCTGGGCTTCACCCTCGACGGCGTGCCGCTGGGCGACCAGCAGTACGGCAACTACAACGGCCTGTCGGTGTCGCGCGCCATCACCAGCGAGAACGTTTCCCGCGTGACCCTGTCGTCCGGCGCCGGCTCTCTGGGCGTGGCCTCGACCAGCAACCTGGGCGGCGCCATCGAGACCTTCAGCCGCGACCCGTCGGCCGAGCGCGGCTTCACCGTGCGCCAGACCGTCGGCAGCAACGAGACCAGCCGCACCTTCCTGCGCCTCGACACCGGCGAGATCGCCGGCGGCTTCAAGGGCTACCTGTCGTACCTGCGCCACGACGCCAAGGCCTGGGACTTCGACGGCCACCAGCGCGGCCACCAGGTGAACCTGAAGGTCGATCGCGAGGCCGAGAAGGGCGTGCTGACCTTCTATGCCGACTGGCAGATGAAGGTTGAACCCAACGAAGACGCCACCGCCTTCGGCAACCAGCAGACCACGGCGGCGGCCAGCTACACGCCCTATACCCGCCCGTTCCTCTATCCCAACCTGGCGGCCTGCTCGAGCACCCTGACGGGCGGCCCCGGCACCCCGCCGACGGCCCAGGGCAACAACTTCTCCAACTGCTTCAGCGCCGCCCAGCGCGAGGACATCCTGACCTACGTCAAGTACGCCTGGAAGCCGGTCGAGGACTTCACCTGGACCAACCAGGCCTATCATCACTACAATTTCGGCCGCGGCATCGTGGCCGGCCCGATCAACACCGCCGGCCTGCCGGCGCTGTTCGCCACCTACTATCCGAGCCTGGTGGTCGGCTCGAACACCAGCGCCGCGACCCTGACCAACATCGTCAACCTGTTCGGCGGCTCGGGGAACGCGGTGCGCACCACCGAGTACCGCATCAACCGCACGGGCCTGACCTCGACGGCCGAGTGGACCTTGGGCGACCACCAGATCAAGGGCGGCGTCTGGTTCGAGCACAATGAATCGGCCCAGCAGCGCGCCTGGTATCCGATGAGCGCCGCCAACAACAACCTGTCGCCCTACGACGTGCCGCGCGGCAAGAAGGTGCTGACCCAGTACGCCGCCGAGTTCTACGTCAACGACGTCCAGCTGCACCTGCAGGACCAGTGGCGCGTGACGCCGAAGCTGCTGCTGCAGGCGGGCTTCAAGTCGAGCCTGCAGGACGCCACCGGCAAGTTCCCGATCAACCAGCAGAACCTGCCGACCGTGGCGGTGCCGGTCCACTATCCGACCGGGACCATCAAGTCGAACAAGTGGTTCCTGCCGCAGGCCGGCCTGCTGTGGGACGCCACCGACAGCGAGCAGGTGTTCGTCAACGTCCAGCAGAACATGCGCCAGTTCATCCCCTACGGCGCGGGCAGCAACTTCTACGGCTTCTCGCCGTGGAGCCTGGGCACCCAGGCGGCCTTCGACCTGTTCAAGCAGACGGTGAAGCCCGAAACGTCCTGGACCTACGAGATCGGCCTGCGCAGCCGTCACGACGTGGCTTGGGGCCCGATCACCGGCGTCGAGGGCCAGATCAGCGCCTATGACGTCAAGTTCAGCAACCGCCTGCTGAACATCGCGCCCTACAGCTTCATCAACCCCGGCCCGGCCATCCTGGCCAATGTCGGCGGCGTCACCTCCAAGGGCGTCGACGTGGCCGGCACGCTGAAGTTCGGCTCGAGCGTCCAGCTCTACAACGCCCTGTCCTACAACGAGGCCAAGTACGACTCCGACTACCAGAGCGGCACCACCGTCGTGAACGGCGTCGCCACCCCCGTCACCGTGGCGACCGGCGGCAAGACCGTGCCGCTGACGCCCAAGTGGATGAACAAGACGGTGCTGCGCTTCAACCAGGGCAAGTTCGACGCCCAGATCAGCGGCGACTATGTCGGCAAGCGCAACGTGACCTACCTGAACGACCTGTCGGTCAAGGCGATGATGCTGGTCGACCTGCAGGCCGGCTACACCTTCGACATGCCGGCCGACGGCCTGGTGAAGGGCCTGCGGGTCTCGGCCAACATCACCAACCTCTTCGACAAGAAGGGCGTCTCGACGGCCAACGTGACCAGCAACTCGGGCGGCTACACCGCCTACGCCCAGGCTCCGCGCATGGGCTTCGTGACCCTGTCGGCGGACTTCTAGCCTTCAGGCCAACGACTGCGAACAGAGAGGCCCGGCGGGAACACCGCCGGGCCTTTTCTTTGCGGCCTCGGTTTGCCGGGTCTCAGGGCGCCAGCACGACCCCGACGCTGGGCGAGGTTCCGCCGTCGACCTGGGCCAGGAACGCCGCCTGGATCGCCTCGCGACCCTCGCCGCGCTCGACCGTCAGCCAGCGCGGGGCGTCGGCGACGAAGGGACCCCAGGCGCCGCCGTAGCGGGTTTCGAACTCGCCGGGCGCCCAGTCCTGGCGGCGCTTGGCGATGCGGTCGGGGGCGAAGAAGAACACGGGCTTGGGGCCGGGCAGGGCGCCGCCGCCGCGCTCGGTCTCCCAGTGCGTGCCGCCGACCAGCAGGGAGAAGGCGAGATCCTCGCCGAAGGTGTCGTGCACCGCCCGCAGCACGGCCGCGTCGCCGGCGAAGTCGACGAACACCGCCGGGCGCTCGATCGGCGCGCCGGGCAGGTCGGCATAGGTCACCACCTGGTCGTAGACGCTTAAGGCCTCGACGAAGGCGACGTTGCGCGGCGAGGTCAGGCCCACGACCTTGGCGGCGCCTCGCCGCTTGAGCAGGTGGGCCAGGCCGATCGCCGTCTTGGCCGAGGCGCTGGAGAGGATGACGGACTTGGCGCCGAACAGGGCGCTCTCGTCGAGAAAGTCCTCGATCAGGAACGAGGTGATGAAGAGGGGCTGCAGCAGCGCCTTGTGCGCCTCCAGCCCGTCGTCTTCGCCCACGGCCTGGTACTGATTGTAGACCGCCGCCAGCTGGGCGCGGTGGGGCGAGACGTCGGTGAAGCCGGTTCGGCCGGGCTTGGCCTGCACGGTCAGGTGCGTCGACATCGGCCAGTAGCCGTAGAACCGCTGGCCGACGGCGATATCCGGATGGGCCGAGGCCTCGACCCGGGCGTGGCCCCAGACCGGCACGCGGCCGAAACCCTCCGGCGCGGGGAAGAAGTCCCAATAGCGCATGGCCTCGCCGAACACCGCGTAAGTGATGTTGTTGGCGGTCAGGGCGAAGCTCTCGATCGCCAGCCTTGCCTGGCCGTCCTCGAGCGGCGGCGGCTCGACGTCGCGGAATTCCGTGCGGCGTAGGTCGGACTTGGCGACCAGAAAATCCCAGGCCATGGCAGCCTCCCGTTCGTCGCCGGGAGTAGGCGGCAGGCTGGAACACAAGTCAAACGATTGTTTGAATTCTTGCCGCCCGCAGCGTCAACGGCGCATGGTCGCCGGCAAAAGGGAGAAACGACCATGAGCCTTGCGGGCAAGACCCTGTTCATCACCGGCGCCAGCCGCGGCATCGGCCTGGCCATCGCGCTGCGGGCCGCGCGCGACGGGGCCAATATCGTGGTCGCCGCCAAGACCGCCGACCCGCATCCCAAGCTGCCCGGCACCATCTACACCGCCGCCGACGAGATCGCCGCGGCCGGCGGCACGGCCCTGCCGCTGGTGGTCGACGTGCGCGACGAGGCCAGCGTGCAGTCGGCGGTCGACCAGGCCGTCGAGCGGTTCGGCGGCATCGACATTCTGGTCAACAACGCCTCGGCCATCTCGCTGACCGGCACGCTGTCGACCGACATGAAGCGCTACGACCTGATGCACCAGGTCAATACCCGCGGCACGTTCCTGACGTCGAAGGCCTGCATCCCGCACCTCAAGAAGTCGGCCAACCCGCACGTGCTGATGCTGTCGCCGCCGCTCGACATGAGCCCGCGGTGGTTCGGCGGCCACGTGGCCTACACCATGGCCAAGTTCGGCATGTCGATGTGCGTGCTGGGCATGGCCGAAGAGTTCCGGAGCGACGGGATCGCCTTCAACGCCCTGTGGCCGCGCACCGGCATCGCCACCGCCGCCATCCAGTTCGCCCTGACCGGCGAGGAGGGCCTGCGCCACTGCCGCACCCCCCAGATCATGGCCGACGCCGCCCACGCCATCTTCGAAAAGCCCTCGCGCGAGCTCACCGGCCAGTTCCTGATCGACGACACGTTCCTCTACGGCGAGGGCGTGCGCGACTTCGACCAGTACCGCGTCGATCCCACCGCCACCCTGATGCCGGACTTCTTCGTGCCGGAAGACAGCGTCCCGCCGCCGGGGGTGGTGATCGGTTAGGAAAAGCCGCTTCTTTTTACATGTTGCGCTCGATGTGTTATCAAAACTAGATTTCTTTAACATGATGGGCGCGACGTGTTAAAGCCGACCTATGCCATCCCACCGCTGCCGCCGGCAGCGGAATTGGAAACGACCGCGGTGCTGCGCGAGGCGGCGCGAGCGCACCGCTATCTGGCCGAGCTGAAGGGGCGGGCGGGCACGATCCCCAACCAGGGCATCCTGATCGACACCCTCTCGCTGCAGGAAGCGCGCGCCAGTTCGGAAATCGAGAACATCGTCACCACCCAGGACGAGATATTCCAGGCCACGCTGCTGCTGGAGGCGGGGCAGGGCGGTCCCGCCAAGGAGGTCGCGCTCTACAGGGACGCCCTCAAGCGCGGGTTCGATCGCTTGCGCGAGAGCGACGGCCTGCTGACCAACAACATGCTCGTCGAGATGTTCCAGGTGCTCAAGCGCACGGGCGGCGACTTTCGCGCCACGCCGGGCACGGCGCTCTACAACGACGTCACCGGCCAGATCGTCTACGTGCCGCCGCAGGATCGCGACGCCATTGTCGCCCACATGACGGCGCTGGAGCGCTTCGTGAACGACGACGCGGCCAGCGATCTGGATCCGCTCATCAAGATGGCGCTGATCCACCACCAGTTCGAGAGCATCCATCCGTTCCCGGACGGTAACGGCCGCCTGGGCCGGATTCTCAACGTGCTGTACCTGACCAAGGCCGGGTTGCTGGATATCCCGATCCTCTATCTCAGCCGCTACGTGATCACCAACAAGGCCGAGTACTATCGCCTGCTGCAGCAGGTGCGCGACGACGGCGCCTGGGAGTCCTGGCTGCTCTACATGCTGCGCGCGGTGGCCGAGACCTCGATCCAGACGCTGGCGCTGGTGCAGGGCGTTGCCGCGTTGATGGCCGAATACAAGACGCGCCTGCGGACAGGGCATCCCAAGATCTACTCGCAGGACCTGCTCAACAACCTGTTCCGCCACCCCTACACGCGGATCGAATTCGTGCAGAACGAACTGGGCGTCGTGCGCCAGACGGCGGCGAAGTATCTGGACGAACTGGCCGCCGGCGGATTGATCGAGAAGCACAGCCAGGGGCGCAGCAACTACTACGTCAACCGGCCGCTGGTGGACTTGCTGCTGCGGGTGTCCGGCGGCTGACGGCTCACCGCTTCTTCCGCGCCGCCACCTCCACCGCCTTCCGCGCCCACTCGACCAGCAGGTCGGGATCGTCCATCGCCTCGGCCGGGGCGCTCCAGTAGGCCATGGGCTTGCCTTCGCCGAAGGGGTCGAAGGCGTGGCCGCCGGCGGTCTCGAACTGCGGCTTCAGCTCGGCGTCGCCCTTGAGGTAGAGGGTGTCGTCGTCGAGGATCGCGAAGAACAGGCCGTTCGCATAGAGGCCGACTCCGCCGAACATCCGCTTGGGCTTCAGCTGTCCCAGCGGGGCCAGCTGTTCCAGCACGAACTCCAGGAAGTCATCCGAAACCGCCATGCCCGTCACCATCCGTCCCGCCGCGTCCGCCGACGCCGCCCTGATCCTGTCGTTCGTCCGCGACCTGGCGGAATACGAGAAGCTGCTGCATGCGGTGGAGGCCACGCAAGCCCACATCGAGGCGGCCTTGTTTAGCGAGCATCCCAAGGCCTTCTGCGACATCGCCGAGATCGACGGCGAGCCGGTGGGTTTCGCGCTGTGGTTCTACAACTTCTCGACCTTCGTCGGCCGGCACGGGATCTATCTGGAGGACCTGTTCGTGCGCCCGGCCGCGCGGGGTTCGGGCGCGGGCAAGGCGCTGCTGGCCAACCTGGCGCGTCGCTGCGTGGCCGAGAACCTGGGGCGGCTGGAATGGGCCGTGCTCGACTGGAACGCCCCGTCGATTGCCTTCTATGACAGCCTCGGCGCGGCGGCGATGGACGAGTGGATCGTGCGGCGGATGACCGGCGAGGCGCTGGAGCGGCTGGCGGGGGGCTGAGCGATCGACCTCCCGCCGCTTCCTTTTTCGCCTTCCTGGGCCTTGTGCCCAGGACCCATGGCGCCGCCGCCTCTGACCCTGAGAGCGTCATCGACCTGAGCAGCTGAACCCTGGACCCTAGGCACAAGGCCTAGGGAAGCAATTTTGGGAAGTGCTGACGCTGGATCTATTCCCCGCCTACTCCAGCCGGTCGGCCTTGCGCAGCGCCGGGAACAGCCAGGCCCAGGCGCCGGTGACCACCATGGCCCCAAGCCCCCCGAACACAGCCGCGCCGACGGGGCCGAGCAGCCAGGCGACCGCGCCGCTCTCGACCTCGCCCAGCTCGTTGGAGGCGCTGATGAACACGCCCGAGACGGCCGAGACGCGGCCGCGCATGGCGTCGGGGGTGACGATCTGCACCAGGGTCTGGCGGACATAGACCGACAGCATGTCGGCCCCGCCCAGCACCGCCAGCGACGCCACCGACAGCCAGACCAGCTTGGACAGGCCGAAGACCACGGTGGCCGCGCCGAACACGAACACTCCGGCGAACATGATCCGGCCGGCGTGGCGGCGGATCGGCTGGCTGGCCAGGTAGAGGCCGACGAGCGTCGCGCCGATGGCCGGCGAGGCGCGCAGCAGGCCAAAACCGCCGGGGCCGATGTGCAGCACGTCGCGGGCGAAGACCGGCAGCAGGGCCGTGGCCCCGCCCAGGATCACCGCGAACAGGTCCAGCGAGATCGAGCCGAAGACGATCTTGTTGTTCCAGACGTAGGCCAGCCCTTCCTTGATCAGCTCCAGGCGCGAGCCGGGCTGGGCCTCGGGTTTGGTCGGCCGGCGGATGGCCGACAGCAGCAGCAGGCCGATGACGTAGAGAACCGCCGCCCCGCCGAAGGCCAGGCCCGCCGAATGCACCAGCAGGAGGCCGCCCAGCGCCGGGCCGACGATCGAGCCGGCCTGCCAGGCCAGGGCGTTCCAGGCGATCGCCCGGGGCAGGAGCGGCCGGGGCACCAGCATCGGCCCCATGGCGCCGGTCGCCGGGGCCATGAAGGCGCGGCTGGCGCCGAAGAACACGGCGACGGTGAAGATCGGCCACAGGGCGTGGATGCCTTTGATCGCCAGGAAGAACAGGATCAGCACACTGACGATGTCGATCCCCAGGGTGATCATCGCGATGTGCTTGCGGGTGCGGCGGTCGGCCGTCTCGCCGGCCAGCAGGGTCAGCAGGAACAGCGGCACGAACTGCGCCAGGCCGATCATGCTGACCATGAAGGCCGACTCGCCGACCGACATGGTCTGGCGGGCGATGGCGTAGACCTGCCAGCCCAGGGCCACGGCCTGGATCTGCACCCCCAGCGTGCCGACGAAGCGCGCTCCCCAGAAGCAGAGATAGTCCCGCTCGCGCAGCAGGGCGCGGGTCGAGGTGTCGGGTTCTGGCGGCGAAGCAGGGGAGGCAGGGTCTGACATTTCGGCGCGGACCCTGCCCCTTGAGACGAAGCGTCGCAATCGCGTTTGTCTCATAAGGCCGTCGATTTCGTTGACGCGGGGGTCATACGGTCCTATGCCGCCCGCCTCTGCCACGGGGAGCGCCGCTCATGCGACGCCTGCGACGAACCTGCGCCGCGCCGACTTCGGTCCGCGCCTGAACGCCCCGGAAAGGCGGCCGTCGCGGCCGCGTCACGCGCCGGGGATAAAGCCCCTGCACGTACCCGGATCATCGCCGCACCCATGACTGCTTCTTCTGCTTCTTCCGCCGCCGTTCTTCCGCACGACGCCCCCGCCATCGAGGTCGAAGCGCCCCGGCACGCCGCCGCCGTCGAGGCGCTGGTCGATCGCGCCTTCGGGCCGGGCCGGTTCGCCAAGTCGTCCGAGCGGCTGCGCGAGGGCAATCGCAAGCTGGACGACTGTTCGTTCGTGGCCCTGCGCGGCGACCTGGTGATCGGCAGCGTGCGCCTGTGGCCGGTGACCATCGGCGGCGAGCCTGTCGCCTTCCTCGGCCCGCTGGCGGTCGATGCGACCCAGCGCAGCGCGGGCCTGGGCCAGGCCCTGGTCGAGGCCGCCTGCGCCGCCGCCGCCGAGGCCGGCTGGAAGGCCGTGCTGCTGGTCGGCGACGCGCCCTATTTCGCCCGCATCGGCTTTTCGGCCGCGCCGGCCGCCAAGGTGGTGATGCCAGGTCCGGCCGACCAGCGCCGGGTGCTGCTGAAGGCCCTGGTCCCAGGCGGCGACGAAGGCTTCGAAGGTCGCGTCGCGGTCGCTTGAGGCCAGCATCGCTTGAGCCCGGCGCGCGCATGGCCTACCTGAGGGCCATGCCCTCCGACACAGCCCGCACCGGACTTCAAGGCGTCGCCGACGCCGCCAAGGCCGCGGGGGAACGCGGCCTGCCGCCGGTGCACCTCTGGAACCCCGCCCACTGCGGCGACATCGACATCCGCATCCGCAAGGACGGGGTCTGGTTCCACGAGGGCTCGCCGATCGGCCGCGAGGCCCTGGTGCGCCTGTTCTCGACCATCCTGCGGCGCGACCCCGACGGCTTCCACCTGGTCACCCCGGTCGAGAAGATGAAGATCGTGGTCGAGGACGCGCCGTTCATCGCCGTGCGCGTCGACCGGGTCGGCGAGGCCCTGCGCTTCGTCACCAATGTCGGCGACGAGGTCGAGGCGGGGCCGGACAACGCCATCCGCGTCGAGGAAGACCCCGCCACCGGCGAGCCGCGTCCCTATCTGCACGTGCGCCGGGGGCTGGAGGCGCTGATCGCCCGCCCGGTGTTCTACGAGCTGGTCGAGATGGCGGTCGAGCGCGACACCCCGGAAGGGCCGCGCCTGGGCGTCTCGTCGAACGGCGCCTGGTTTCCGGTCGGCCCGGCCCAGGCCCACCTGGCATGATCCCGCAGACGGACGTGGCGGCGCGGCGGGCCTGGATCCGCGAGCGCCTGGATCCGATCGAGGCCTATGATCCGAGCGTGGAGAACGTCTGGCGTTCGGACTACGACCTCAATCCGGGCCTGAAGATGGACAATCCGCACGCCCTGCGGCCGGCCGCCGTGCTGATCGGCCTGGTCGAGCGCGGCGACACGCTGAACGTCATCCTCACCCGCCGCTCGGACGCTCTGCGCAGCCACACCGGTCAGGTCGCCTTTCCCGGCGGTCGCTGCGATCCGGGCGAGACCCCCTGGGGCACGGCCCTGCGCGAGGCGCACGAGGAGGTGGGCCTGGACCCGCGTTTCGTCGAGGTGGCCGGCCTGCTGCACGGCTACGCCACGGTGACGGGGTTCTACGTGACGCCGGTCGTCGGCTTCGTCGATCCGGACTGCACGCTGGTCGCCAACCCGGACGAGGTGGCCGACGTCTTCGAGACGCCGTTCGACTTCCTGATGGATCCGGCCAACCACCAGCGCCAGCATCGCGACACCCCGACGGGGCCGCGCTACTTCTACGCCATGCCGTGGAACGAGCGGTTCATCTGGGGCGCGACGGCCGGAATGCTGCGGACCCTCTACGAGCGGCTCTATCCCGAGAGCGCGACGGCCACGGTGTGAGCGGCTTTCGCGCCCGCCGCGCGCCAGGGGATGTCCCGACAGTTGGGGACGACGACGTTTCCCCTCTTGGCGCGTCGATCCATTCCCTGAAATAGTCGTTTGAAAGCAGGACGTCCCACCCGCGCCAACGGGAGGCGGCCTGCCGTTGCGTAAAGGGGGACTTCGCGTGCAGACCCAGACCATCGGCCAGGCGCCGTGGATGGCATGGCCCGAAACCAAGGCGGTGATCGCCGCCCTGGAGGCCAAGGGCCGGCCAGGCTGCGCCCGCTTCGTCGGCGGCTGCGTGCGCAACACCCTGATGGGCAAGCCGGTCGACGACATCGACATCGCCACCACCCTGACGCCCGACGAGGTGATCGAGGCCCTGGGCGAGGCCAAGCTGAAGGCCATCCCCACGGGGGTCGACCACGGCACGGTCACCGCCGTGTCGGGCAAGATCCCGTTCGAGATCACCACCCTGCGCCGCGACGTCTCGACCGACGGCCGCCGGGCGGTGGTGGCCTTCACCCACGCCTGGGAAGAGGACGCCCAACGCCGCGACTTCCGCTTCAACGCCCTCTATGTCGATGGCGAGGGCCGGCTCTATGATCCGACCGGCCATGGGGTGCAGGACGCCAGGGACGGCAAGGTGGTGTTTGTCGGCGAGCCGATGACCCGCATCCGCGAGGACTACCTGCGCATCCTGCGCTTTTTCCGCTTCCAGGCCTGGTACGGCAAGGGCGAGCCGGACGCCAAGGCCCTGGCCGCCTGCAAGGCGCTGAAGGGCCTGGTCTCGGGGCGCGCCGCCGAGCGGACCCAGAAGGAGATCCTCAAGCTGCTGGCGGCCGATGATCCGCGCCCGGCCCTGCGGCTGATGGCGGCGACCGGCGTGCTGGCGGCGATCCTGCCGTTCGTCAAGTCGCTGGCCCGCCTGGACGGCCTGGTGGCCATCGAGACCGAGCAGCTGTTCGAGAACGACGTCGAGCTGCGGCTGGCGGCGCTGATCCCCGACGACGTGGCCCTGGCCCGCGAGCTGGCCGAGCGCCTGCGCCTGTCCAACGCCCTCAAGGAGCGCCTGATCGAGGCGGTCGGAACCTCGCCGCGGATCGTCTCGTGGATGAGCCCGCGCGAGGCCCGCCGCGCCGTCTATGCGCTGGGCCTGCGCACCTTCACCGACCGGGTGAAGCTGGCCTGGGCCGCCTCGGCCCGCCTGGCCACCACGCCGCAGTGGCGGGCCCTGCTGGCCCTGGCCGAGACCTGGGATCAGCCGGCCTTCCCGCTGACCGGCGAGGAAGTGATGCGCGCCGGCGTCGGCAAGGGGCCGCTGGTCGGCGAGGTGATGCGCGAGGTCGAGATCTGGTGGATCGACCAGGACTTCATCGAGGACAAGCTGTCGGTGATCGAGCGCCTGAAGGCGGTGGTCCAGGGCATGGCGGTCTGAGACGTCCTTCTCCCCTTGCGGGAGAAGGTGTCGGCGCCAGCCGACGGATGAGGGGTCTCTCAGACATCGAACGCCGCGAAAGCTGATCGGCTTTCGCGGCGTTTCTTTTGGTGCGACCCCTCACCCGACCCCCGCCTTCGCGGGGGCCACCCTCTCCCGCAAGGGGAGAGGGATTTCACCTCAGTTCAGGCCGAACGAGGCCTCGTAGATGATCGGGGTGAAGGTCCCCGAGGTCCAGTAGATGCGGGCCTTGCTGGCGTTGACCGTCGGGAAGGTCACCGTCCTGGAGGCGCCGATGGTCGTGCCGGTATAGGCCGTGGTCCAGCCGACCGTGGGGCCGGCCCAGTACTCGATCCGGTAGCCGCCCGTGCGATCGCCGAACTCCGACATCGTGGCGGTGTTGAACGGCTTGCGGACGCCGAAGTCGACCTCCAGCCAGGTCCCGGCGATGTTGGCGCCGCTGCCCTGCCAGTTGGTGTTCGGATCGTTGTCGAAGGCCTTGGCCGCGCCCTGGGTGGCGTCCCATTGCGAGGACGCCGTGTAGGAGCGGTTGAGGGCCAGGTTGGCCGAGACGTTCGGCGTGGCGTTGAGAGCGGCCTCGTAGATGATCGGCGTGTCGATGCCCGAGGTGAAGTAGAGCCTGGCCTTGCGGCCGGTCACCGCCGGGAAGGTCACGGTGCTGGAGGCGCCGATGCCGGTCCCGGTATAGGCCGTCTTCCAGGTCGAGCCGTTCAGGTACTCGATCCGGTAGCCGGTGGTGCGGGCGCCATACTCGCTGATCGTCGCCTGGCTGAAGGTGGAGTCCTTGCCGAAGTCGATCTCCACCCATTGGCCGGCGAAGGCCGTTCCCGAGGCGGCCTGCCAGTTGGTGGACGGGTCGCCGTCGAAGGCTCCCCGCGCCGACTGGCTGGCGTTCCAGTTGGACGAGCTGGCGTAGGTCAGGGTGTTCGATAGGGCGTCGACGCGGTCGGTCCCCTTGGACAGCGTCGGGGTCAGCCAGCCGCCCTCGTCGAACTCGTTCCAGGCGTACATGATCACCGTGTTGGCGTCGGCGGCCGCGGCGAAGTTCTGGTTCCAGGCCAGGGCGTTCTGCAGGTTGGTCGCCACCTCGGCCGCCGTGGCCTGCTGGGCCCAGGCGTTGGTCGGCGGGGTGGGGCTGACGAAGCTCTGCGGATAGAGCGCGCGCGGACGGTTGTCCCAGCCGGCGGTCACCCAGGGCACCACCTTGTGGCCGGTGGCCTTGTGGTTGTTCCAGTTGGCGCTGTTCTGGCTGATCACCTGCGAATAGGCCGCGCCGTTGATCGGGCTGTCGGCATAGGCGCTGACCGCGTCGGCGCCGACCGTCGAGGCGATGCTCGCGGCGGTGGACGAGGTCGGGTTCATCACCACGATGTACGGGTTGGGCAAGCCCGCCGTGGCCGCCGCGGCGCGCACCTCGGCCACATAGTTCGCCGCGTAGCTGTCGGCCGAGAAACCGAACAGATAGAGCAGCGGCCGGCCGTTCAGCACCTTCTGGAAGTGCGGCTTGGCCATCTCGGTCACCAGGGTCGGCGTCGGGATCGAGCCCGGGCCGAGCACCAGGGTGAAGTTCAGGCCCGCGCGCTGGGTGCTGGCCTGGTAGAGGTTGCGGGCGATGTCCATGCCGCTGCCGTCGGCGTAGTAGCAGAAGGCCCAGTAGTTCAGGCCCGCCCGCTTGGCGTAGGCGATGTCGGCGTCCATCTGGCCCTGGGTCAGCTGGCGCACCTCGACGCTGCTGGTCGAGGTCTCCACCCCGTAGAACGGGATCCGGTCATGGAACTGGTTGGGGCCGAGGGCGCCCTCGACCTCGAGGCCGATGTGCGAGCCGGCGATGACGCCGTTGGTGCTGGTTCCGCCCACCCAGGCGTCCCAGCGGATGGCGCCGACGGTGGCGCCGGGGCCGTTGGCGGCCAATGCCGCGACCGGGGTCAGGGACGACGCCAGGCACAAGGCGGCCGCTACGGCCATCGCGCGTTTCGACGCCCGGCCGCGTAGAGGCTGGAAGCTATGCATGTCTGAAATACCTTTTGGTTCAATAGGTTTGGGTTGAAGCCCACCGGTGGAAAATTCCCGGCGGGCGGTTTCGCCGACGGCGGCGGCGTGATCTTCAATCCGGCCCCCGCTTTCGACAGTTCCTATTTTGTTCTCATGTTGCGACAGAGTCGGACGCCTCGGCCGGCCTGACCGGCCGAGGCGGAACGATTTCGGTGACTAGCGGAGTTCGAAGTAGACCGTGCCCTCACCCTCGGTGTGGGCGACGATGGCGATGTCGTGCTCGACGCCGTCGTCCAGGGTCAGGCGGCCGCCGCCGGCGCGGAAGGCTTCGCGCATCGCGGTCGGCTCGCCCGTCAGGCTGCCCTTGCCGGCCCGCCGCCCGGCCGGGCCGCCGGTGATCAGCAGCGAGAAGTCGATGTCCTGCCGCTGGCGGGAAATGGTCAGGGCGCCGGCGCCCGTACGGGGAGTGGGGGGAACTTTACGCATGGGGACGATAACGCCGAGCTTGGCTATTCGATCCGGATCGATCGAAATAAGGCGTCGATCGATCAGGTCGCGATGAGGTTTTTCGAAAACGAGACTGTTCCAGTCCCGCTTGTGGAAATGAAAAAGATTCGAAATCGCTTGTTATTTCATCCACAGGCGCGCATGCTTCTACGATCGAATATCGAAATGGTTCGGCCGCTCTCCACGCTTGTTCTTCGGATCGAGCGCCCGAGTCTACCCAAAACCTCTCCGAAAATTTGATCGCGCGGACCATTACGGCCGTGCGGCTACATCTGTCTTAAGGATACTCTCCCATGGCTACCGGCACCGTGAAGTGGTTCAACTCCACCAAGGGCTTCGGCTTCATCCAACCCGACGACGGCGGCGCGGACGTGTTCGTGCACATCTCGGCCGTCGAGCGCTCGACCCTCGGCTCGCTGAACGAAGGCCAGAAGGTCGCCTTCGAGCTGGAGCGCGACCAGCGCAGCGGCAAGATGTCGGCCGGCCAACTCCAGGCCGCCTGATCTCGACGTCCTAATTCGCCCGCGGGTCCCTCCCGCGGGCGTTTTCTTGAAAGGATCTCATGAGTTCATTCCAAAACGTCGGCCATGCCGATCGCCTCAAGACCGCGGCGCAAGCCAAGGCGGCCTTGCTGGCCAAGTTCAAGCCCAAGGCGGCTGTCACGGATCCCCAATTCGAAGACCGCGCCGCCCTGCGCGCGGCCGAACTGACCGCCGTTCGCAAGGAACGGTCCGCCGCGCGGGCGCTCATAAAGGCGGAAGCCGCCGAGCAGCAGGCGGCGCAAGACCAGGCTCAGGCCGCTTTTGCCGAAGAAGCGCTTGCCGCCAAGCGTGGAGCGCGTAAGGAACGTAAGGCGCTCACCAACGCTGAAGCTAAGGCCAGGCGCGACGCACGCTACGCCGCGCGTAAGGCCCGCGCCTGACTGCGCGGACTTTCTTACAAAGGGAGCCGGCATGGCCCGCAAGCCGAACTACAATTTCGAACGCCAGGAACGCGAGCGCCTGAAGGCGGCCAAGGCCGCGGAAAAAGCCGCCGAGAAGGCCGCTGAAAAGGCCGCCAAGCGCGCCGAGTCGGGCGAAGGCGAGGGCGAGCCCTCGGCCTGATCCGCCGAGCCCGACCCGCCGCCGACCCTGACCCGCCGAAGGGGCCTTACTTCTTTTCCGGGTTCCGGACCGACGGGCCTTCCATCTTGGTGGTGTCGGTGTTGATCGGCGGCAGGTTCGCCGGGCGGCCGGTCAACTGCTCGATCGGATAGATCGTGCCGCACTTGAGCCACTTGCCGGCCCAGGCCCCGCCGCGCGCCTCGCACTTCGCCTTCGGCCACACCCACAGGTAATGATAGCCGAACACGCCAACGATGCTGGCGAGGAAGATGCCGATGAAGATGATCTTCAGGCGGTTGATCGTGCGGTTCATGGCGGCGTCTTAAGCACCGGCCGCGCTATGTGGCTAGCCCCATTTCGCGAGGCGAAGCGCCGGGCGGCGCTGACGACGCGCGGAAGGTGTCGTACATTTGTTTGAATGATCCCTGAAAAAGAGCATTACGCTTACGTTAGGGGAAACTTGCAAACCTGTGCGGACGCGGTAAGTCGATTGTCCAAGCAGGGGAAACCTCGAAAGAGCAGCCAGGAGGCGGCGTAGACCGATGAAGGTTCTGGTCCCGGTCAAACGGGTTATCGATTACAACGTGAAGGCTCGGGTGAAAGCCGACCAGACGGGCGTCGACCTGGCGAACGTCAAGATGTCGATGAACCCGTTCTGCGAGATCGCGGTCGAAGAGGCCGTGCGCCTCAAGGAAAAGGGCGCGGCGACCGAGGTCGTCATCGTCTCGATCGGCCCGGCTCAAGCCCAGGAAACCATCCGTACGGCGCTGGCCATGGGCGGCGACCGCGGCATCCTGATCACCAGCGACGCCGACCTCGAGCCGCTGGCCGTGGCCAAGCTGCTGAAGGCCGTCGTGGCCGAAGAGCAGCCCGGCCTGGTGCTGATGGGCAAGCAGGCCATCGACGGCGACAACAACGCCGTGGGCCAGATGCTGTCGGCCCTGCTCGACTGGCCGCAGGCGACCTACGCCTCGGCGATCGAGATCTCGGGCTCGACCGCCAAGGTCACCCGCGAAGTGGACGGCGGCCTGCAGACGCTCGACGTCGACCTGCCGGCCGTGATCACCGCCGACCTGCGCCTGAACGAGCCGCGCTACGCGTCTCTGCCCAACATCATGAAGGCCAAGAAGAAGGAAATCGCGCAGAAGACCGTCGCCGACTACGGCGTCGACGTCGCTCCGCGCCTGACCGTCGTCAAGGTCACCGAGCCGCCGAAGCGCTCGGCCGGCATCAAGGTCGAGTCCGCCGCCGACCTCGTCTCCAAGCTCACGACCGCGGGGGTGCTGTAATGGCCGTTCTCGTCATCGCCGACAACGACAACGCGCACCTGCGCGACGGCACCCACAAGACCATCACCGCCGCCCTGAAGCTGTCGGGCGACGTGGACGTTCTGGTGCTGGGTTCGGGCGTCTCGGCTGTCGCCGCTGAAGCCGCCAAGATCGCCGGCGTCCGCAAGGTGCTGACCGCCGAGAGCGACGCCCTGGGTCACGGCGTCGCCGAAGCCCAAGCGGACGCCGCCCTGGCGCTCGCGGGCAATTACGACGCGATCCTCGTCCCGGCCACCGCCGGCGGCAAGAACTTCGCCCCGCGCATCGCCGCCAAGCTCGACGTCGCGCCGATCAGCGACATCATCGAGGTGGTGTCGGCCGACACCTTCGTGCGCCCGATCTACGCCGGCAACGCGCTGGAGACCGTCCAGTCGTCCGACGCCAAGAAGGTGATCACCGTCCGTCCGACCGCCTTCCCGGCGGCCGGCGAAGGCGGCTCGGCCCCGGTCGAAGCCGTCTCGGGCGCCGATGCGGCCAAGACCCGCTTCGTCAGCGAAGAGATGGTCAAGTCGGACCGTCCGGAGCTGGCCGCGGCCAAGATCGTCGTCTCGGGCGGCCGCGCCATGGGCTCGGCCGAAGAGTTCCAGGCGGTCATCGAGCCCCTGGCCGACAAGCTGGGCGCCGCCGTCGGCGCCAGCCGCGCCGCCGTCGACGCCGGCTACGCCCCGAACGACTACCAGGTCGGCCAGACCGGCAAGGTCGTCGCCCCGCAACTCTACATCGCCGTGGGCATCTCGGGCGCCATCCAGCACCTGGCCGGCATGAAGGACTCCAAGGTGATCGTCGCGATCAACAAGGACGCCGACGCGCCGATCTTCCAGGTCGCCGACTACGGCCTGGTCGCCGACTACAAGGCCGCCGTGCCGGAACTGATGAGCGCGCTCACCGCCGCCGGCAAGTAAGGCTTGAAGCTCCCGGGCGGCGACAATGTGGAGATCGACCAGCGCAAGCTGACCGACTACGCATTGTCGCCGACCCACCCGGTGGGCAAGCACAAGGCGCGGCTCTTCGCGCTGAAGCTCGGATTGACGCGCGATGACGCGCCGGTCCTGATCGAAGCGCTCCGCACGGCGGCCGCTTCAGAAGATGCATCCCCAGCTGAAGTCGATGTCTGGGGCGTTCGTTATCGCATCGACTTCCTGTTCCGATTTTCCGAACGGTCTGCGATGATCACCAGCGGCTGGATCGTTCCGGCCGACGGATCGCGGACCCGATTGACCTCGGTGTTCGTCATGCGAGAAGCCCGATGATCAACGAACTCGACACCGTCGCTCTGCTCATCGACCGGCCGGACCTGAACCTCCGGAAGGGCGAGATGGGCACGGTCGTGGACGTGCTGGGCAAGGGCGAGGCCTTCCAGGTCGAATTCGTCGACGACGAGGGTTACACCTACGGCTTCGAGACCTTTGCTCGCGGCGATCTGCTGAAGCTGCATCACCGCGCCAAGGCGGCCTGAGCCCTCCGCAAAACCCCTTATGCGGCCTCCCGGATTTGCCTGGAAACGGGCTTGGGCTTAAGCCGATCTCATGACGCAACAAGCCGACACCCTTTCCGATCTCGACGCTCAGAAGGCCCGCGCCAAGGCCTGGTTCGAGAGCCTGCGCGACCAGATCTGCGCCGCCTTCGAGACGCTCGAGGACGAGGCCCCCGCCGAGCTCTACGGCGACAAGCCGGGCCGCTTCGAGCTGAAGCCGTGGGACCGTCCGGCCGGCGGCGGCGGGGTGATGGGCATGATGCACGGCCGGCTGTTCGAGAAGGTCGGGGTGCACGTCTCGACCGTGTTCGGTACCTTCCCGCCGGAAATGGCCAAGACCATGCCCGGCGCGGCCGAGGATCCGCGCTTCTTCGCCACCGGCATCAGCCTGATCGCGCACATGACCAATCCGCGCGTGCCGGCCGTGCACATGAACACCCGCTTCATCGCCACGACCAAGGGCTGGTTCGGCGGCGGCGGCGACCTGACGCCGCTGCTCGGCTACCAGCGCCAGCAGGATTTCCCGGACGCCGTCGACTTCCACGCCGCCTACCAGCGCGCCTGCGACAAGCACGATCCGGACTGGTACGCCAAGTACAAGGCCTGGTGCGACGAGTACTTCTTCCTGCCCCACCGCAACGAGCCGCGCGGCATCGGCGGCATCTTCTACGACCACCACGACAGCGGCGACTGGTCCAAGGACTTTGAATTCACGCAGGACGTCGGCCGCGCCTTCCTGGAGATCTATCCCACCCTGGTCCGCCGCCGGATGGGCGAGGCCTGGAGCGCTGACGAGCGCGAGCAGCAGCTGATCCAGCGCGGTCGCTACGTGGAGTTCAACCTGCTCTACGACCGCGGCACGATGTTCGGCCTGAAGACCGGCGGCAACGTGGAGTCGATCCTCAGCTCCATGCCGCCCGAGGTGAAGTGGCCGTAGAGGATCCTTCTCCCCTTGCGGGAGAAGGTGTCGCCGTAGGCGACGGATGAGGGGTCTCTCAGAAGTAAGACGCCGCGAAAGCTGATCAGCTGTCGCGGCGTTTTCGTATGTGCGACCCCTCACCCGACCTCCTTCGGGGGCCACCCTCTCCCGCAAGGGGAGAGGGGACTTAGACGGCCAAACACACCACCTGGGCCACGCGCAGATCCCGCCGCAGGCCGTCGGCGATGCGGCCGTAGTTGTCGGTGGTGATGGATTCGCCGGGGGCGAATTCGGGAACGCCGGTGTCGCCGCCGCGGCGGGGCGAGCGGGCGATCAGGGTGCGCAGGCTTTCGGGGGCGGTGGTGTAGATGCGGCCGCGACGCGGGGATTCCGCCACCGTCACGCCGATCACCCTTCCGGCGCTGTCGAGGGCCGGGGCGCCGGAAAGGCCGGCCAGCGTGCCCTTCAGATTGTCGGTGCGGCCGACCTCGGCCCAAACCAGCACCGGCTCGGTGCGGGCGCCGCGGCCGTGGATGACCAGGTTCTCGCGGCCGATCAGGCGCGAGGCGACCTCGCCGGCGTGGCCCTGCGGAAAGCCCGGATGGAAGGCCCGCATGCCCTTGCGCGGATCGCCGGTGTTCATCGGCATGGCCGGGGCGCCGCCCTCGGTGGTCAGTATGGCCGCGTCGAAGCGCGGATCGATGATGATCTTGGCGGCCACGCCGCGTCCGTCGGCGACCAGGATCGCGGCCGACTTGCAGCCGTCGACCACGTGGCGAGCGGTCAACCAGATGCCTTGCGTCCCCACCGAGAAGGCCGTGCCCGAGGCGGGCTCCTGCTTGTCGGGCACCTGGACGACGATCGACGGGTCGAAGGGCGAGGCGGGGCCCAGCGGCACGCCTTCCTCGCCGGGCACGGGCGGCGGCGGCGGAGGCGCGTCGGCGCGCTCCTGGCGGCCGACGGCGACCACCAGAAGGGCGGCGACCACGGCGCCGTAGACCAGCCAGTCTGGAAGCTTGGGGAAATGCACGCGCCCCGCTCCGGTTCGTCCCTCCGCCTCAGCCCGCCACGCCGGCGGCGATGATGATGGCGGTGGCCAGCTTGGCGCCGACCAGCAGGGCGGCGGCCGAGACCTCGCCCTCGTTGATCCGCTCGGGGAGGCCCTTGAGCATCATGTCGGTCAGGCGGAAGACGAGCAGCTGCAGCGCCAGTGTGGCCACGCCCCACAGCAGGATCTCGATCACCGAGGTCGAGGCCGCCAGCGAGGCGGCCAGCGGAATGGCCAGGCCCGTCAGCACCCCGCCCAGCGACACGGCGGCGGCCGCGTTGCCCTCGCGGATCAGCTTGATCTCGCGATGCGGCGTCAGGAGGATGTAGATGGCCGCCCCCGCGATCAGCATGACCATGGTCACGCCCACATGGGTCAGGGTCGTCAGCAGGCCGTTGGCGAAGGCCTGGATCTCGGGCGACTGAATCTGAGGCATGGTTACGCGCACCCCCGGGGACTGAAGGGGCAAGCTCTAACACGGGTCGGCGAGTCTTGCGTAGAGGGCTCGCCTGGGGAGTGTTCGGGGTCTTCTATATCCTCCCGTCATTCCCGCCCTTGTGGCGGGAAACCCTCTTTCAGTTGCAGGGGCGGATGGGGCGGACTGCCAGGCAGTCCGCTTGGACTTCACCTGCGAGCGGAACCAGGGGGTCCCGCCACAAGAGCGGGAATGACGGGCGGATAGGGATGTGGACGGCGATTTACGCCGCGTCGTCCGCGTCTTCTTCCAGCATCCCGGCCATGGCCGCCATCGACAGCTTGCGCAGGGCGCTGGCGCGGACCTTTTCGCTTTCGCTCTTCAGCTGGCCGCAGGCGGCCAGGATGTCGCGGCCGCGCGGGGTGCGGATCGGCGAGGAGTAGCCGGCCTTGTTGAGGATCGCCGCGAAGGTCTCGATCGCGCCCCAGTCCGAGCACTCGTACTGGCTGCCCGGCCACGGGTTGAACGGGATCAGGTTGATCTTGGCGGGGATGCCCTTGATCAGCTTCACCAGCGCGCGGGCCTCGTCGGGGCTGTCGTTGACGCCTTTCAGCATCACGTACTCGAAGGTCACGCGGCGGGCGTTGCTCAGGCCCGGATAGGCGCGGATGCCGGCCATCAGCTCGGCGATCGGGTACTTCTTGTTCAGCGGCACCAGTTCGTCGCGCAGCGGGTCGTTGGTGGCGTGCAGGCTGATGGCCAGCATGGCCTGGGTCGCCTCGCCCAGCTTGCCCAGCATCGGCACCACGCCCGAGGTCGACACCGTGATCCGGCGGCGCGAGATGCCGATGCCCTCGTTGTCGCTGATGATCTCGATGGCGTCGGCCACCTGGCCCAGATTGTAGAGCGGCTCGCCCATGCCCATGAACACGATGTTCGAGAGCAGGCGGTCTTCCTTGTCGGACGGCCACTCGTTGAGGTCGTCCTTGGCGATCTGCACCTGGGCGACGATCTCGGCGGCCGTCAGGTTGCGCACCAGGGGCTGGGTGCCGGTGTGGCAGAAGCTGCAGTTCAGCGTGCAGCCGACCTGGCTGGACACGCACAGCGCCCCGACCCGTCCGACCGAGGGAATATAGACCGTCTCGACCTCGATGCCCGGGGCCATGCGGATCAGCCACTTGCGGGTGCCGTCCTTGGAGACCTGGCGTTCGACCACTTCCGGGCGGGCGATCGTGAAGGTCTCGGTCAGGCGCGCGCGGGTTTCCTTGGCCACGTCGCTCATCTGGGAAAAGTCGGTGACGCCGCGATGGTGGATCCAGCGGAACACCTGGGTGGCGCGCATCTTGGCCTTGCCGTGCTCGACCACGCCGCTCTCCGTCAGGGCGGCGATCAGCTGCGGGCGGGTCAGGCCCGACAGGTTGACGGGCGGCTTGGCCGCGTCAGTGGTCGGCGCGACGCGGGACAGGTCGAGGGTGACGCTCAAGGGGCGGTCCGGGAAATTCGAGGAATGTGCGGGGTCGAGGCGGGGATATAGCAGATGTGGGGCGGTTTTCCAAAAAGCCCTGCGCGGCCCTTGGTCGCTTGCTCCTCCCCCGCTTGCGGGGGAGGGGGACCACGAAGTGGTGGAGGGGGCGAGGCTAGGCTCGGCGCTCCGTCACTCGCCCCCTCCGTCACGCTGCGTATCCGCAGCGCGCCACCTCCCCCGCTTCGCGAGGGAGGAGCAGGGCTTCGACAATCCCGCCATCTCCCGCTAAACCGCGCCCATGCCGTTCACCGCCACCGTCATGACCATGTTCCCCGAGGCCTTTCCCGGCCCGCTCGGCGTCTCGATGATCGGGACCGCCTGGAAGGAGGCCGACCTGTGGCGTTTGGAAACACTGGACATTCGCGCCTTTTCCAAGGATAAGCGCGGCTTCCTCGACGACACCCCCGCGGGTGGCGGCGCGGGAGCCGTATTGAAAGCGGACGTCATCGCCTCTGCGCTCGACAGCGTGGACCTGGGCGGGCGGCCGCTTTTGTACATGAGCGCCCGGGGCAGGCCCCTGACCCAGGCGCGCGTAAGGGAGTGGTCCAAGGCGCCCGGCATCGTGGTGCTGTGCGGCCGCTTCGAGGGGGTGGACCAGCGGGTGCTCGACGCCCGCGGGTTCGAGGAGGTCTCCGTCGGAGACGCGGTTCTCGCCGGTGGCGAGGCGGCGGCGATGGTGGTGATCGAGGCGTGCGTTCGATTGGCCCCGGGTGTGCTGGGGAACATCGAGAGCACGCTGGAAGAAAGCTTCGAGGACGGTCTCCTCGAGCATCCGCAGTACACGCGACCGCGGACGTTCGAAGGGCTCGACATCCCCGAGGTGCTGCTGTCGGGCGACCACAAGAAGGTCGACCAATGGCGGCGCAGCATGCGTGAAGAAACGACCCGCGAGCGGCGGCCCGATCTCTGGGAAGCGCATCTCGCCAATCAACAGGCAAAAGGCGGCCCGAAAACGGGTAAGCCCAAGGAGAAATGATCATGGCGATCAACATCGTCGCTCAGCTCGAGCAAGAAGAAGCGGCCCGTCTGCTGGCCGTCCGCGCGATCCCGGACTTCCGTCCCGGCGACACCCTGCGCGTCAACGTGAAGATCAAGGAAGGCGAGCGCGAACGCGTTCAGGCCTACGAGGGCGTCTGCATCGCCCGCGCCGGCACCGGCGTCCACGAGAGCTTCACCGTCCGCAAGATCTCGTTCGGCGAAGGCGTGGAACGTCTGTTCCCGCTGCTCTCGCCGAGCATCGAAAGCATCGAAGTCAAGCGTCGCGGCGTCGTCCGTCGCGCCAAGCTGTACTACCTGCGCGACCGTCGCGGTAAGTCGGCCCGTATCGCCGAGCGTTCGAACGTCCGCAAGGACGCCGAATAAGCCTCACCGCTTCGGCGAGGACATCGAAGGCCCCGGCGGAAACGCCGGGGCCTTTTGTTTTGGGCGCTGATACGTGATGCAACTTTGGGTGACATTTGTCACGCCCGCGCGCCTTGGATGGCGCTAGTCTGCCGCCTCGGCTGAAGGGGAGGGCGGCATGCGGCGGATGGCGAAGGCGGCGGGGCTGGCGGCGATCGCGCTGCTGGTCATGGGCGCCGCGGCGCCGCTCGGGCCGCTCTGCACCCAGGGCAAGACCCGGCTGATCGCCAAGACCGGCCGGATGGGCCTGCTGGTGAACCTCAACGAGGCGCGGCTGTGGGTGTTCGGCGGCTATGGCGGCGAGCGCCTGCGCCGGGCCGACCTCATGCCGCTGCGCAAGATCGAGGGCATGGGGTTCTACGCGCTGAAGTCCGGCCGGACGGGCGAGGACGGCCACGTCTATGTCGACCGGGACGGCGACGGGCGGATGGACGCCGGGGCCATCTACAGCACGTTCAACGGCGTCGTGATCGCCGACTGGAACTGCGACGGCAAGGGCGACCAGATGCTGGCCGAACTGAATCCGCAGCCCGTGCTCAGCCGCGAGGAATTCATGAGGCGCTACGGCAAGCGGTCGCCGACCTGACGGTCAAGCTTTGTGCGTTCGCACGCTTGTTGACATAACCGCGTTCCGGGTGCTGAATGCTTTCACCCCCGCCGCTCAGTCGACGGGCTTCCAGACCGTCTCCTTTCTAGTGGACGGCCCTCTTCAGGCGGAGCCATCGGCCCCTGGAGTGTTGAAAACGATGTCAGGGCGCGCCGACAGGTCTCTACGACCGGCGCGCCCTTAGTCGTTCCAGGAAGGGGTGTTCCGGGCGGCGCCGGTCGCGGGATCGGGCAAGAAATGTGCGCCCGCTCCGGCGATCTTCGGGCCCCCGGGGCAAGATCGGTCGTCGCTCGGCGATCACACAGCGGATTTTCGGCGCATCCACGCTTTACGCGCCACCGCTTCGGGCCTAGATGCGAGGCGCCATGACCCGCGCAACAAAGACCCTCTACGACAAGATCTGGGACGCCCACGTCGTCAGCGAAGCCGACGGCGAGGCCATCCTGTACATCGACCTGCATCTCATCCACGAGGTGACGACGCCACAGGCCTTCGCCGGCCTTCGCGCCGCGCATCGCCCCGTGCGCCGGCCCGACCGCACGCTCGCCGTGGCGGATCACAACGTGCCGACCGAGAACCAGGCCGCCGGCGTCGACGCCGTCGCCGACGAGGAGGCGCGCCTTCAGCTCCAGACGCTTGGCCGCAACGTCGCCGACAACGGGATCGAGTATTTCCCGATGGGCGACATCCGCAACGGCATCGTCCACGTGGTGGGTCCCGAGCAGGGCCGCACCCAGCCGGGCATGACCATCGTCTGCGGCGACAGCCACACCTCGACCCACGGCGCCTTCGGGGCCCTGGCCCACGGCATCGGCACCTCGGAAGTCGAGCACGTGCTGGCGACCCAGACCCTGCGCCAGAAAAAGGCCAAGAACCTGCTGGTTCGGGTGGACGGCCAGCTGGGCCCCGGCGTCACCGCCAAGGACATCGCCCTGGCCGTCATCGGCGAGATCGGCACGGCCGGCGGCACCGGCTATGTCATCGAATACGCCGGCGAGGCCGTGCGCGGCCTGACGATGGAGGGCCGCATGACCCTCTGCAACCTGACCATCGAGGGCGGCGCCAAGGCCGGCCTGGTCGCGCCCGACGAGACCACCTTCGAATACGTCATGGGCAAGCCCGCCGCGCCCAAGGGCGCGGCCTGGGACATGGCCGTGGCCCACTGGAAGACCTTCTTCACCGACGAAGGCGCCGTCTTCGACCGCACCGTCGTCATCGACGGCTCGGCCCTCGTGCCGATGGTCACCTGGGGCACGTCCCCTGAGGACGTCATTCCGGTGACCGGCAACGTGCCCGAGCCCGAAAGCTTCGGCACGGCCGACAAGCGCGCCGCCGCCCACCGGGCCCTCGAATATATGGGCCTGACCGCCGGCCAGCCGATCTCGGAAGCCAGGATCGATCGGGTCTTCATCGGCTCATGCACCAACAGCCGCATCGAGGACATGCGCGCCGCCGCCGCCGTGGTGCAGGAAGCCTTCCTGCACGGCCGCCTCGTGGCGCCGCACGTCAAGGCGATGGTCGTGCCGGGCTCGGGCCTGGTGAAGGAACAGGCCGAGGCCGAAGGCCTGGACGCCATCTTCAAGGCTTCGGGCTTCGACTGGCGCGAGCCGGGCTGCTCGATGTGCCTGGGGATGAACCCCGACCGCCTCGAGCCGGGCGAGCGCTGCGCCTCGACCAGCAACCGCAACTTCGAAGGCCGTCAGGGCCGCGGCGGCCGCACTCACCTGGTCTCGCCGGCCATGGCGGCGGCGGCGGCGATCGCCGGCCATCTGGTCGACGTGCGGACCCTGCTGTCGTGAGCCTGCTGCTCGCCCTGGCGGCGGCCTCGACCTTCGCCGCGCCGCTCGACCTGCCTCAGACGACGCAGGTCGAGATGGTCGTGGTCAAGAGCCGCGAGGACGTCCGCGACGGCAAGGCCGGCTCGCCGATCAGCGGCAGGACGGTCTATCTCAAGACGATCGAGACCCAGGGCGACGGCTATCGCGTGACGCTGAAGCCGATGTCGACCGAACTGCCCAAGACCGGTTCGGCTGAGGCCCAGGCCAAGCTGCAGACCGCGCTGGCCGGCATGATGTCGCGGTCCTACGTCTACACGGCCGACGAAAGCCTTTCGCCGATCGCCATCGAGGACTGGCCGGCCGCGGTGGCCGAGCTGACCAAGGCGCTCCAGGCCGTGGCGGGCGACGACCCGAACGTGGCCAAGGCGCTGAACGCGGCGATGGGCATGTTCACCCGCATGACGCCCGAGCAGGCGGCCGCCACCATGCTCAAGGAAGACGGCCTGCTGACCGTGCCGGTGAACATCGAGCTGGAGACCGGCAAGTCGCTGGCCTACGACGACGAGATCGCCAGCCCGTTCGGCGGCGGGGCGATCAAGGCCAAGGGCGCCATCTCGATCGAGAAGATCGACGAGGCGCGCGGCGTCGGCGTGGTGCGCTGGAGCCGGACCCTGGATCCGGAGTCGACCACGGCGATGATCGCCAAGGTGATCGAGGCCATGACCGCCCAGATGGGTCCCGAGGCGCAGAAGCCCGAGATGAAGGCGATGTTCGCCAAGATGAAGTTCGAGAACACCAGCGGCTGTCTCTACGAGATCGACCTGAAGATCGGCCTGCCGCTCAAGGCCGACTGCGAGAGCAAGACCGTGTTTTCCGATCCGAGCACCGGCCAGCTGAACGGCCGCACCGAACGCTGGGCCATCACCCAGACCCTGAAGAACTAGGAGAGGCGCGAGATGCAGCCCTTCACCCGTCTCGACGGCCGTGCGGCCCCGCTTTCGCTGGCCAATATCGACACCGACCAGATCATCCCCAAGCAGTTCCTGAAGACCGTCGAGCGCGAGGGTCTGGGCAAGGGCCTGTTCTTCGACTTCCGCTTCGATCCGGCGGGGAACTCGATCGACGACTTCGTACTGAACCGGCCGGAGTACAAGGGCTCGTCGGTGCTGATCGCCGGCGACAACTTCGGCTGCGGCTCCTCGCGCGAGCACGCCCCGTGGGCGCTGATGGACTTCGGCATCCTGTGCGTGATCTCGACCAGCTTCGCCGACATCTTCAACAACAACTGCTTCAACAACGGCCTGCTGCCGGTGGTGCTGGCGCCCGACGAGGTCTCGCTCCTGATGGACGAGGCCAAGGGCGGCAACCACATGGTCAGCATCGACCTGGAAGCCCAGACGGTGATCTCGCCCTCGGGCAAGACCTTCGGCTTCCAGATCGATCCGGTGCGCAAGCAGAAGATGCTCAAGGGCCTGGACGCCATCGGCGAGACCCTGCAGCACGCGACCGACATCGACGTGTTCGAAAGCAAGCGCGCCATCGGCCAGCCCTGGCTGGAGTAGGCGATCGCAAAAACGTGCGTCATCCCGGCCGCAGCGTAGCGGAGAGCCGGGACCCAGGAGCCGGCGCAGTGCAGTGGCCCCTAGGTCCCGGATCGGCTACGCCGTCCGGGATGACGACGTTTTAGAGCGGTAATCATGACCCTGATCCTCGCCGGCACCATCCGCATCGCGCCCGAGCGCCTGGCGGATCTGCGCCCACACCTGGCCGCCCAGGTGGCCGGATCGCGCGGCGAGCCGGGATGCCTGGACTACGCCCTCTCCGAGGATCCGCTCGATCCGGGCCTGATCCGGGTCTACGAGCACTTCACCGACGAAGCGGCGCTGGCCTTCCATCGCGCTTCGCCGCATATGGCCGCGTGGCGCGCGGCTTGCGCCGAGCTCGGCGTGCACGAGCGCCGCATGTCCTCCTTCGACGTTTCCGCCTATCGAGAGATCTGAAATGGCCAAGCTCCTCCTGCTCCCCGGCGACGGCATCGGTCCGGAAGTCTGCGCCGAGGTGCGCCGCGTCGCGGCCGCGCTCACGCCGGACCTGGTGGTCGAGGAAGCCATCTACGGCGGCGCCAGCTACGACGCGCACGGCACGCCGCTGACCGACGAGGTGCGCGATCGCGCCCTGGCCAGCGACGCGGTGCTGATGGGCGCGGTCGGTGGTCCCAAGTGGGCCGACGCCCCGCGCCACCTGCGCCCCGAGGCCGGCCTGCTGAACCTGCGCAAGGCCATGAACGTCTACGCCAACCTGCGCCCGGCCTACTGCTTCGAGGCCCTGGCCGGCGCGTCCAGCCTGAAGACCGAACTGGTCTCGGGCCTGGACATCATGTTCGTGCGCGAGCTGGTCGGCGGCGTCTATTTCGGCGAGCCGCGCGGCATCGAGACCCTGCCCGACGGCCAGAAGAAGGGCTTCGACACCGCCCTCTACACGACCAGCGAGATCGAGCGCGCCGGGCGCGTGGCCTTCGAACTGGCCCGCGGCCGCAAGAACAAGGTCCACTCGGCCGAGAAGTCCAACGTCATGGAGTCGGGCCTGCTGTGGAAGCAGGTAATCACCGAGCTGCACAAGCGCGAGTATCCGGACGTCGAGCTGGAGCACATCCTGGCCGACAACTGCGCCATGCAGCTGGTGCGCGCGCCCAAGCAGTTCGACGTCATCGTCACCGACAACCTGTTCGGCGACATCCTGTCGGACGCGGCCGCCATGCTGACCGGCTCGCTGGGCATGCTGCCTTCGGCCGCCATCGGCGACCCGAACAAGCCGGGCCTCTACGAGCCGATCCACGGCTCGGCGCCCGACATCGCCGGCAAGGGCCTGGCCAATCCGCTGGCCGCCATCCTGTCGTTCGAGATGGCCCTGCGCTGGTCGCTGAAGGAAGTCGAAGCCGCCGATCGTCTGCTGGCGGCGGTCAAGGCTGCTCTGGATTCGGGCGCCCGTACCCGTGATCTCGGAGGTGAACTTACGACTGTTCAGATGGGTGATGCGGTTCTTTGTCGCATATAGATTTCTGATATAGCGTTGTTATTCACGCATTTTGCAATCTGTGCTTAAGTTTTATCGCCCAGTTCCTCACCTTATCAAATGATGGGTCGAGGGCTGGGCGAGATGCGTTTCAACGACTTGAAGATTTCGGCGAAGCTGGGCTTGGCGTTCAGCGCGCTGATCATCGCTTTCATCGCCTCGTCGGCGGTGGTGTTCACCAGCCTGCAGCGCATCGAGAGCGCCGCCGTCTCCAGCCAGCGCAGCCAGGCCCTGGCCACCGACGCCCAGTCGGTGATGAACCTTGTGCTGGAACAGCAGAACGCCCTGCGGGCCTACGCCCTGCTCGGCGACACCGACTTCGCCCAGACCTACAAGGACAACGCGGCCCAGTTCGACAAGGCGCTGGACGCCTTCGAGGCCAAGACCACCGTCGCCGAGCAGAAGGCCCGCATCCAGCGCCTGCGCGGAGCGATGGGCGACTGGCGCACGACGATCGCCGATCCGGTCCTGACGGCCATGGCCAACGATCCGGTGATGGGTCGCGTCACCGCCGGCGAGCTGACGGGCCGCAAGAGCCTGACGCAGATCCGCGCCGTGCAGCAGGAGCTGACCGCCGCGGCCGGCGAGCGCGTGGCGCTGCGGGCCAAGGAAATGAAGTCGGCCATGGACACCGCCATCCTGTCGCTGGTGCTCGGCGGCGTCGTCGCCCTGGCCATCGCCGGGGTGATGGGCTGGATGCTGTCGGCCACCGTCGGCGCTTCGGTGGCGGCCATGACGGCCGCCATGCGCCGCCTGGCCGGCGGCGACAACAGCATCGAAGTCCCGGCCGTCGGCCGCAAGGACGAGGTCGGCCAGATGGCCGACGCGGTGCTCAGCTTCAAGGACGCCGCCATCCACAAGCTGCGCCTCGAAGGCGAGGCCGTCGAGCAGCGTCGCCTGACCGAGAGCGAGCGCGCCCGCACCGAGGCTGAAAAGGCCGCCAAGGCCCAGGAAGACGCCGTCGCCGTGGCCGCCCTGGCCGAAGCCCTGGATCACCTGTCGAACGGCGATCTGACCTTCCGCATCACCGCCCGCTTCGCGGCGGAAACCGAACAGCTGAAGACCGACTTCAACGCCGCCGTCGCTCGCCTGGAAGAGGCCATGCGCGGCATCAACGGCGCGGCCGGCGGCATCCGCGCCGGTTCGGAAGAGATCGCCCAGGCCTCCGACGACCTGTCGCGCCGCACAGAGCAGCAGGCCGCCAGCCTGGAAGAGACCGCCGCCGCCCTCGACGAGATCACCGCCACCGTCCGCAAGACCGCGACCGGCGCCAAGGAAGTCTCGGGCCTCGTGGCCGACGCCCGCGCCGGCGCCGAGCGCTCTGGCCGGATCGTCGATCAGGCCGTCAGCGCCATGGCCGGCATCGAGCAGTCCTCGGGCCAGATCGGCAACATCATCGGCGTGATCGACGAGATCGCCTTCCAGACCAACCTCCTGGCCCTGAACGCCGGCGTCGAAGCCGCCCGCGCCGGTGACGCCGGCAAGGGCTTCGCGGTCGTGGCCCAGGAAGTGCGGGCCCTGGCCCAGCGCTCGGCCGAAGCGGCCAAGGAGATCAAGGGCCTGATCTCGACCTCGACCCAGCAGGTCGGTTCGGGCGTGTCCCTGGTCGGCCAGACCGGCGAGGCCCTGCGCGCCATCGTCAGCCAGGTGGCCAGCATCGACGCCCTGGTCGGCGAGATCGCCGCCAGCGCCCAGGAGCAATCCACCGGCCTGCACCAGGTCAATGTGGCGGTGAACCAGATGGACCAGGTCGTCCAGCAGAACGCCGCCATGGTGGAAGAAGCCACCGCCGCCACCCACTCGCTGAAGGGCGAGGCCGGCGAACTGGCCGTGCAGGTCGGCCGCTTCAAGGTCACAGGCGGCGCGACGATGGCCTCGGCCCCCCGCGCGGCCTCTCCCGCCTCGCGCCCGTCGGCCAGCCCGGCCCGCGCCGCCCAGGCCCGCGCCGCCGCCTTCGCCAGCCAAGGCTCGGCCGCCCTGAAGGTCGAAGCCGACACCTGGGAAGAATTCTAAGCCTCCTTCTCCCCTTGCGGGAGAAGGTGTCGGCGCCAGCCGACGGATGAGGGGTCTCTCAGACGCAAGACGCCGCGACAGCTGAACAGCCGTCGCGGCGTTTCTGTATGTGCGCCCCCTCACCCGACCCGCTTTGCGGGCCACCCTCTCCCGCAAGGGGAGAGGGGTTTTAAGCCAGGGTTCGCACCTTGGGTTCGCGGTCCCAGAACCGCTTGACCGCGGCGGCGAGGAAATCCTCGCCCAGGCCGGTGACGCCCTCGTCCGACTCGACCCCGGCCTTGTCCAGCAGGGGCTTGGCGGCCTCGCTGGCGCCGATGGCCTTGAGGTGGCCGAAGGCGTCCATGACGAACTGCACGGCGGCGGCTTCCTTGAGCAGGGCCGCGCAGCCGGCCTCCGACAGCACCAGGGCCACGGCGTCGACCGTCACCGAAGGGGTTCCGGCCAGTTGGCCGTCGGCCGGGATCAGGGTTCCGTCCGCGCCCTTGGCGCCGCCGATCTTCGGGGCGATCACCTTGGCCACCGCGCCGGCCTTGCCGATCGCCGCCTTCAGCTTGTCGACCGCCTTGGCGTCGGAGCCGTCGGCGACCAGGACGCCGATCACGTGGCCTTTCAGGTCGGTCGGGGCGCGCGGGCCGTTGACGATCCGCAGGGCGGGCGAGGGCGGCAGGTCCTGGACGGGAACCGCCGTCTTCGAGGCCTTGGGCACGGGCATGTTCAGGCCGTCGCCGACCCGGGCCGCCAGCTCCGGATCGACATTGACCAGGTTGGACAGCATCCGCGTCCGCACCGCCTCGATCTCCACCTTCGACAGCTCGAACACCAGGGCCGAGGCCAGGTGCGCCTGTTCGGCCGGGTCGAGCGAGCGGAAGAACAGGCGCGCCTGGCTGTAGTGGTCGGCGAAGCTTTCGGGGCGGATGCGCAGCTTGTCGCCCTGCTCGTCGTCGCGGTCGGCGGCCTCGTGGGTATGGAAGCCGGTCACCGGGCATTCGCGCGGCCCGCCGATCTCGCCGGCCGTTTCGGCCAGGCTGTTGGGCTCGTAGTTGGCGCGGCCCTTGGGCTGCAGCATCTGCATCATGCCGTCGCGCTGGAAGTTCATCACCGGGCACTTGGGCGCGTTGATCGGGATCTGGTGGAAGTTGGACGTACCCAGCCGGCTCTTCTGGGTGTCGAGATAGGAGAACAGCCGTCCCTGCAGCAGCGGGTCGTTGGTGAAGTCGACGCCCGGCACGATGTTGCCCGGGCAGTAGGCCGCCTGCTCGGTCTCGGCGAAGAAGTTGTCGGGCCAGCGGTCCAGCACCATGCGGCCGATCGGGGTGATCGGCAGCACCTCCTCGGGGATGATCTTGGTGGGATCCAGGACGTCGAACTCGAAGCCGTCGGCGAAGGCCTGGTCAAAGGCCTGGACGCCCAGCTCCCACTCGGGGAAGTCGCCGCGCTGGATGGCCTCGAAGAGGTCGCGGCGCTGGAAGTCCGGATCGGCGCCGGCGATCTTCACCGCCTCGTCCCAGAGCGTCGAGGCCACGCCCTGCTTGGGCTTCCAGTGGAACTTGACGAAGGTCGACTTCCCCCGGGCGTCGATCAGCCGGAAGGTGTGGACGCCGAAGCCTTCGATGGTGCGCAGGGATCGCGGGATGGTCCGGTCGCTCATCGCCCACATGATCATGTGGGTGGCCTCGGGCATCAGGCTGATGAAGTCCCAGAAGGTGTCGTGGGCGCTGGCGGCTTGCGGATAGCCGCGATCGGCCTCCATCTTCACCGAGTGGACGAGGTCGGGAAACTTCATGGCGTCCTGGATGAAGAACACCGGGATGTTGTTGCCCACCAGGTCCCAGTTGCCCTCCTGGGTGTAGAACTTCACCGCGAAGCCGCGCACGTCGCGGGGCGTGTCGACGCTGCCCGCGCCGCCCGCCACGGTGGAGAAGCGCACGAACACCGGGGTCTTCTCGCCGGGGCGCTGGAAGAGGTCGGCCTTGCTGAGCCTGGCCGCTTCCGGATAGGGCTCGAAGAAGCCGTGGGCGGCCGAACCGCGGGCGTGGACGATGCGCTCGGGGATGCGCTCGTGGTCGAAGTGGAAGATCTTCTCCCGCAGGACGAAGTCTTCCAGCAGCACCGGGCCGCGCGGGCCCGACTTCAGCTGGTTCTGGTTGTCGGAGACCCTGACGCCCTGGTTGGTGGTCAGGTGGCCCTCGGGTCCGTGCGGGCCGTCCTTGGGAACCTGCTGATGGGTTTCGTCGCCCGTTCCGCGCTTGGTGATGAAACCGTCGTCCATGGCCTGCCCTCGTTGGTCCCGGCCGTGTTGCGGGGACCGGTAGCCAAACCCTGGGGTGAGTACGGCGGTTCCTCCGGCGACGCTTGCGGTCTCAGCCCTCCAGCCGCGCTTTCAGCGTTTCGAGGTCGCGGGTCACCGCCTCGGCGTCACGCGCGAAGGCGGCGTCGTCCATGCCGGGCAGGCGGAAGAGGGTCAGGGTGACCTCGGCGCCGTCGCCGTTGGCCACGACGCGCAGGGGGACGGAGACTTCCGTTCCGTCGGCCAGGGTCACCCAGTGGTCGAGCACGCCGTAGGGATTGTCGGGGGAGAAGCGCACCCGGGCCTCGCCGCCGGGCGTATCGACGATCCAGACGTCGGGCTCGTTGGAAGCGCGCAGGCCGCCGCCCAGGCCCGCGGCCCATTCGGGCATGGTCTCGGGACGGCGGGCGTAGTCATAGACATCGGCGGCCGATCGGGCGACGCCGATAGAGATCGGGCGACAGGCGTTCAGCGGCATGGGAACCTCGCGGCCTGACGGCGCGCGAGCGATCCGCACGGTGCGTCAGGAAAGGGCTGTGGCCAGGGCGATGAGGCCGGCCCACAGGGCGATGCTGGCGCCCACGACGGCGACGCGCTCCCACCGGATCCGGCGTCGAGGCTGCGCGGTCTGAGGGCGCGCCTCCAGGCTGATATAGGCCATGGCTTCCTCCTCCGTCTCTGTTCTCCCTTGGGGGCGGGAGCGGACGGTTTCATTTGAGACGATCTCCTGGGTTGCAACGCTTGGCAAGCACGAACGGCGCCGTGGAGTGACAAAAATATGCATTTCCACGCATTCGATCGCGTTTTCCGGCCGCCGGCCCCCTAGATCGAGCCCGTCCCGTGATAGGGGCGGCCCACGATCTGGTCCTCGTCGCCCTCCCAGGCCTCGTCGTCGGGCATCGAGACATTGGCCTCCCAGTGCTCGGCCTGGCTGCTGCCCGAGCCGCTGTCGGTGTGGCGGACGATCTCGTCGACCTCGTGGGCGTTGCGGGGCGCTCCGCCCGGGATCGCGGCGGGCTCGGCCGGACTCAGCGCGTCGTTCTGGAAGTCGACATGCTGCGGATAGAAGGCCAGCCGCCCGGCGATGCGCTCCATGCCCTGCAGGGGCGCCTCGTAGGACCAGACGGCGTCCTCGATGATCTGGCCGTCGCGACAGATCGTGTAGTAGGTCGCCTGGCCCTTGTACGGGCAGCGGGTGGTCTTGTCGGACTTGCGCAGGAAGGCCGTGGCCACGTCGGCGCGCGGGAAATAGCGCACCGGCGGATAGTCGGCCTCGCGCAGAACCAGGACATCGTCGCTGTCGGCGATCTCGTGGCCTTCGAACAGCGCCCGAACGCGGCCGCTTTCGCGGGCGCAGGTGATCGGGTGGTCGGGATTTGACGATTGCATGCGCGTTCCCCAGTCGTTGCGGGTGTCGTTGCGGAACCTGTCGCCACTGAAACGCGCGGGGCGGGCCAAGCGCTCCCCTCCGGCAAGCCTTTGCTTGTGAAACGGAAAGCCGCGTGATCTTCTCCCCGCGAACTGGGGAGGGGAGGGCGAAACGACCGTTGGTGTCGCCCTATCTGACTTGAATACAGTCAAGGTCGAGAATGAATAGCATTGTCATTGTTATTGGCGTGCTCGTCACGTTATTGACGGGTCTGCCGGTATTCCTGCAGCTTATCAAAGAGCACCCCAAGGGGCTGATCATCCTGTTCTTCGCCGAGATGTGGGAGCGCTTCTCCTACTACGGCATGCGGGCGATCCTGATCTTCTATCTGACGCAGCATTTCCTGTTCGAGCCGAAGGTGGCCAACGCCCACTATGGCTCCTACACCTCCCTCGTCTACCTGCTGCCGCTGATCGGCGGCTTCCTGGCCGACAAGTGGCTGGGCACCCGCAAGGCCGTCGCCTTCGGCGCGCTGCTACTGGTGGCGGGCCACCTGACCATGGCGGTCGAGGGCAAGCCGGCGACCCAGACCCTGGCCTATGCGGGCCAGACCTACGAATTCCAGGCCGAGGGCCGCGGCGACGACCGCGTGGCGCGCCTGATCGTGGCGGGCAAGCCCTACGACATCTCGGCCACCAAGGTCGGCGATTTCGAGATCAAGAACCTGCCGGCCGATGCGGCGCTGCCGTCCGTGCTGCCCAAGGGCCAGTACAAGCTGGGCGTCGAGGGGCGTGACCCGACCTATCTCAACATCTTCTGGCTGGCCCTGTCGCTGATCATCGTCGGCGTCGGCTTCCTGAAGCCCAACATCTCGACCATCGTCGGCCAGCTCTACCCGCAGGGCGATCCGCGCCGGGATCCGGGCTTCACCCTCTACTACTACGGCATCAACCTGGGTTCGTTCTGGGCCTCGCTGCTGTGCGGCTATCTGGGCGTCAAGGTCGGCTGGTGGGCGGGCTTCGGCCTGGCCGGGATCGGCATGCTGGCCGGCTTCGTGGTCTTCGTGCTGGGCAAGCCGCTGCTGATGGGCAAGGGCGAGGCGCCGGACGCCAAGGCGCTGAAGCAGAACGTCGCCGGCCCGCTGAGCCGCGAGCACCTGATCTACCTGGTGTCGCTGCTGGCCGTGGGCGTGGTGTTCTTCCTGGTCCAGCGCAGCGCCATCGTCGGCGTGACCCTGACCCTCGGGATGATCGGCTCGATCGGCTACATCCTGTGGTTCATGTTCACCAAGGTCGAGAAGGTCGAGCGCGAGCGCCTGGGCCTGGCCATGTTCCTGATCTTCGGCGCGGTGGTGTTCTGGACCCTGTTCGAGCAGGCCGGTTCGTCGCTGAACCTGTTCGCGGCCACCAACGTCAACCTGAACCTCACCTCGGCCCCGATCCACCTGTTCGGCGACGCGGTGACCATCGCCACTCCGGGTCAGCTGAAGGCGGCGGGTCTCGACCCGGCTTCGACCTTCTGGATCGACTCCAGCTTCAACGCCGCCCAGACCCAGGCCCTGAACGCCGGCTGGATCCTGATCTTCGCCCCGGTGTTCGCGGCCCTGTGGACCTTCCTGGGCCGTCGCGGCAAGGACCCCAACCCGGTCGTCAAGTTCGGCCTGGCCCTGCTTCAAGTCGGTTTGGGCTTCCTGGTGCTGCAGTGGGGCTCGACCTTCGCCGACGGCGCCTTCCGCATGCCGCTGTTCTTCCTGGTGCTGATGTACATGCTGCACACCACCGGGGAGCTGTGCATGTCGCCCGTCGGCCTGTCGCAGATGACCAAGCTGTCGCCGGCCTCGATGGTGTCGTTCGTCATGGCCGTGTGGTTCATGGCCGTGGCCATCGCCCAGTACGTCGGCGGCTTCATCGCCGGCCTGACGACGGTGGAAACCGTCGGCGGCCAGGTGCTGGACCCCGAGGCGGCGCTGCGCACCTCGCTGCAGGTGTTCAACGTCATCGGCCTGATCGCCGCCGGCATCGGCGTGATCTTCCTGCTGCTGTCGCCCTTCCTCAAGAAGTGGTCGCACGGTTCGGACGAGCACCACGCAGCCCCGGTCGACACCGCGACGACCGCCGACTGAGGCGGGCGCCAACCCTGACGACGAAGGCCCCGGAGCGATCCGGGGCCTTTTTCTTTGCCCCGTTTTCTTGGGCGGTTGTCTGGTTTCGCACAGCCGCCCCGGACCGCGCCGCGCGTAATCGCCCGAATGCAATTTTCGGTCGCGAGCGGCGGCCGGCGGGGAGGCGGCGATGGCGACGACCTATACGATCTTCGGCGCGGGGCCGGCGGGGCTCTACACGGCCTGGCGGCTGGTCACCGGCGGCAAGGCCGTGGCGGGCGATGTGATCCAGCTCTACGAGTGGGGCGACTACGCCTTCGACGGGCCGGGTTCGGGCACGCGCCTGCCGGCGGGGCGCATCGTCACCCACTTCTGCTTCGACGATCCCAAGCAGTCCTACATCGAGGCGGGCGGCATGCGCTTCATCGAGTGGGACGGAACCCAGGGCCACCAGCTGGTCACCCTGACCATCCAGGCGCTTGGGCTCTCGGGCAAGGTCATCGACTTCAACACCACCGACAACCCTCTGCTGTTCCTGCGCGAGGAGCACATCTACCAGAACGACCTGGCGACCCACCCCGCGCCCTACAACACCCCGGGCAACAACGAGCAGCCGGCCGCCACCCTGTTCTCGAACATCTCGGCGCTGATCACCGGCAATGCGCCGGTCTCGACCCGGACCCAGCAGTGCGCCTTCTACGGCTCGGGCCGGCTGCCGGACACCTTCAACTCGTTCGTCTATCCGCCGGGCGCGATCGCCGGCAACATCGGCTACTGGAACGTCTTCTACGACCAGGCCGGCAACGAGGGCTACGAGTACGCCGCCGACGCCGGCGGCTACACCTCCAACGTCATCAACTGGAACGCCGCCAACGCCGCCGTCTACAACGGCGAGTTCGCGCCGGGCGGAGCGTTCAAGACCGTCAACGGCGGCTATTCCCAGGTCTTCGTCCAGCTCTACCAGCAGGCCCTGGCGGCGGCGCGGGAGGCGGGGGTGGATCTCGTCCTGACCCAGCGCACGCGCCTGCATTCGGTCTGGCTCGAAGGCGAGACCGTCAACTATCGCCTGGCCAGCGCAGAGAACCCGTTCAAGGGCGGCGAGGTGCAGACCACCCAGAACGCCTTCCTGGCCATGCCGCCGGCCTCGCTGGACCTGGTGGCCGAGGCCACGCGCTACGCCGACATGCCCGAGGGCGTGCTCGACATCCTCAACGCCGAGGGCGTGCAGCTCTACATGGACGGGGTGATCCGCCAGCCGTCGATGCGGGTGATGCTGTTCTTCGACCGCCCGTGGTGGACCGACGCCGACGTGCCCTATCCGCCGGACCTGTCGGGCAAGGACAACGTCTTTGGCCCCACCATCACCGACCTGCCGCTGCGCCAGGTCTACTACTTCGGGAACAACAGCCAGGGGACCGACAAGCCGACCTACGGCGTGCTCGCCTCCTACGACGACATGCAGTACGTGCAGTTCTGGCAGGAGCTGGAGATCGGGGTGGGCGAGCGCCGCAAGGTGCCTATCGACCAGGACTACCAGGTGCTGTTCGGCCCCCGGAAGGCGACCGACACCATGATCCGCATGGTGCTGCTGGAACTGGCCAAGGTGCACTGGGGCGACCCGAACGCCGCCCACCAGATCCCCTGGCCGGTGGAGTCGATCTTCGACGACTTCTCGCTCAATCCGTTCGGGGCCGGCTATCACGCCTGGGCGGCCCACTACGACATCTGCGACGTGATGCAGAAAATCCGCCAGCCGACAGGCCTGGTTCCCGGCGCGAGCGCGGCCAACCTCTTCATCATCGGCGAGGCCTATTCCAACGACCAGGCCTGGGTCGAGGGGGCGTTCTGCACGGCGGAGTCGGTGCTGGTGCAGTACTACGGCATGACCACCATCGCCGACACGACCAACTATCCGCTGATCTGCGCCTGCTGAGGGGGCCGGGCTAGGCGGCGGCTTCGGCCGCCGCCGCCTTGGCCGCCTCGATCCGTGGCTGCCGCGCCGCCACCATGAACGCCAGGACGATGGCCACGAGGCCTATCATGGCGGTGTAGATGAAGAAGGCGACATAGCCCGCGCCCATGGCCGCGCCGCTGACGTTCAGCTTGGCGCCGGCGGCGGCGAAGGTCTCGGGCGGCAGGCGGACGAACAGGGCCTTCAGCGCGCCCAGCGGGCCGCCATGCTCGGCGGCGATGGCCGAGGCCTCGACGATGCGGCCCGACTGCGAGGCCACCAGCTTGCCCGGCAGGGCGTAGAGCGACGAGAACAGGGCGTACTGGGTGGCCGTGAAGCCGGCGCTGGTCAGGCTCGACATGTAGGCGATCAGGGCCGTGCCGGCGACGCCGCCGCAGATGTTGTCCAGGCAGATGGTGGTGAACAGCATCGGCACGCTGTGGCCGCTCATGGCCAGCAGGGCGAAGCCGAGATTGCTGATCGGCTGGGCGAAGGCCCCGATGATCAGGGCCTTCATCAGCCCCAGGCGCGCCACGACCACCCCGCCCAGGAACACCCCGGCCATCGAGGCGATGATGCCGAACACCTTCCGGATCTCGGCGATCTCGGTGAGGGTGAAGCCCAGGTCCCGATAGAACGGGTTCATGATGTTGAGCACGAAGTCCGAGACCCGGTAGAGGCAGATCGCCGCCAGGATCAGGCCGGCCACGCCGCGAAAGCGGGTCATGAACTCCATCAGCGGCTCGCCGAAGGCCTTGGACATGTAGACGCCGGGCTTGGTGCGCACCTTGGGGATCGGCCAGGCGGCGATCACCACCACGGCCAGGCCGATGAGGACGCCCAGCAGCTGCAGCCAGACCCCGTTGGGCTTGGCGGACCAGGCCTTGGCCAGGGCCTCGCCGCCGACCAGCTTGGACAGCAGGGTCGCGTCGCCCGACAGGCCCGAGCCCAGGACCAGGGCGCCCAGCAGCAGGATCGCCAGGCGGACCAGCCATTCGAGGATCGCCAGCGCCTGGGGCTGGGCCACGTCGTCGGTCGGGATCGGGCGGATGGTGTGCTCGGCCTCGCGCGGCGCGAAAAGGGTGGCGATCACCCCGATCCCGACCACCACGCCCATGACGGCGTAGGACAGGTTCCAGCCGAACCGCTCGGCCAGCAGCAGCGGACCGGCGCCGGCGGCGATCATCGCGCCGCGGAAGCCCCACTGGTAGGCCACCGCCATCGGACCCTGCTCCTCGCGCGAGGCGACCTCGATGCGCCAGGCGTCGATGACGATGTCGTGCGAGGCGGTGGCGAAGCCGACGGCGACCGCGGCGGCGGCCAGGGCCGCCAGCTGCGATATCGGATTGAGGGTCGAGATCAGGAACAGGCCCAGGATCATGCAGGTCTGGAACACCAGGATCCAGGCCCGCCTGTGACCCAGCAGGCCGTGCAGCACCGGCACGCGGGCGCGGTCGATCAGCGGCGCCCACAGGAACTTGAACGAGAACGACAGGGTGGCCAGGCTGAAGAAGCCGATCACCGCCAGCGACAGGCCGGAGTCGCGCAGCCACAGCGACAGGGTGTCGAAGATCAGCATGAAGGGCAGGCCCGAGGCGAAGCCCAGGCCCAGCATCACCAGGCTGCGACGCTCGAGAAAGAAGGCCAGGGTCTGGAGCAGGCTTTTCTTGGCCGGCGCCGCCGTCTCGGCAGTGGTGTCCTGGCTCATGCGATCTTCCCCGAAGACGGGGAAAGCGCGGGTCCCGTCAGCGGGCGACCTTGGCGCGCGTCGCGACGTTCGTCCAGCGGCGCGGGCGGTCGGGGCCGGTCCAGCGCGACAGCGCCTCGCGCAGGGCGGCGGGGGTCAGGGGCTTGACCAGGAAGTCGTCCATGCCGGCCAGCAGGCACTGGCGGCGGTCTTCGTCGAAAGCGTCGGCGGTCAGGGCCAGGATCGGGGTGTCGACGCCCTTCTCGCGGACGGCGCGGGTGGCCTCCAGCCCGTTCAGGCCCGGCATGCGCAGGTCCATGAAGACGAGATCGTAGGTTCCGCGCGACAGGGCGGCCACGGCTTCGTCGCCGCTGGCGATGCGGTCGACGGTGCAGCCCTCGCGCTCCAGTAGGGTGCGGGCCAAGAGGGCGTTGATCGGATTGTCCTCGGCCAGCAGCACGCGGGCGCCGGGGGCGGCGGCCGGGGCGATGCGGTCGTCCTGGGCCTCGGCCGGGGTGACGATGGCCTCAAGGGCGGCGTCGATCGGCTTGGCCGACAGCACTTGCGTGACCAGGGAGGCGCGGCGCAGGGGCTTGATCAGATAGCCGCTGAAGCCGGCCTTCGACAGGCTGGGGATCAGCTCGCGCTGGTCGGGGGTCAGCAGCGCCACGGCGGCGCGGCCGGCCGGCGCGGCCAGCGGACGGTCCGGCGCGGCCAGGGCGGCGTCGACCAGCAGCACGGTGGCGGCGGGCAGGGTGTCGACCTTGTCCAGGCCGGCCAGATTCCTGACCCAGGCGCCCGACGCGATGGCCTGGGCGCCGACGGCCTCGCGGACCACCGGGTTGGGCGAGACCACGGCGACGAACCGGCCTTCCAGCGGCGGGGCGGGGGGCGCGACGGGCTGGCGCTCGAACGGGGCCTCGAACCAGAAGTCGGCGCCGCCTCCAGAAGCCTCGCCGACGCCGGCCGCGCCGTCCATGGCGGCGGCCAGGCGGGCGACGATGGCCAGGCCCAGTCCCGCGCCGCCCAGCTGGGCCTGGTGCGAGGGATCGGTCTGGACGAAGGCCTCGAAGATGCTTTCGCGCTGCTCGGGCGCGACGCCCGGCCCGGTGTCGGCCACCGAGAAGCGCACCCGGCCTTCGCCGACGTCGCGGGCGGTGATCAGCACGCCGCCCTTTTCGGTGAACTTCACGGCGTTGCCGGCGAAGTTCAGCAGCACCTGGCGCAGGCGGCCCTCGTCGGCCAGCAGCGGCGGCAGGCCGCGCTCGACCGCCCAGGCGATCTCGACGCCCTTCTCGTGGGCGCGCGGGCTCATCAGCTCGGCCACCTGGCGCAGCAGGTCCTCGATGTGCACAGGGGCCAGATGCAGCTCCAGGGCCGTGGCCCCCAGGCGCGCGAAGTCGAGCACGTCGTTGACCAGGCTCAGCAGGTGGTCGCCGCTCTCGCGCAGGGCGGCGACATAGGAGCGCTGTTCGGCGGTGAGTATGGTGTTTTCCAGCAGACGCGCCATGCCCAGCACCCCGTTCAGGGGCGTGCGGAACTCGTGGCTCAACGTGGCCAGCTGTTCGGCGGTGACGGCGTCGCGGGTCTTGGTCATGGCGCGCGACTGTAGGGGACGCGGGTTAAGGTCAGGTTGGCGACCCTTCTCCCCTTGCAGGAGAAGGTGGTAGGCGAAGGCCGACGGATCAGGGGTCTCTCAGATATCGGACGCCTCCACCCGACCTGACCGCCGCCGCGGCTTGGAGGTTTGTGAGACACCTCACCCGACCTCCCTCCGGGAGACCACCCTCTCCGCTGGGGGAGAAGGATCAGGCACCGTGGGTTTCAGAAAAAGCCTGGGTCCCCGCTTTCGCGGGGATTTTACGGAAGGAGAGGTAGGCGCGCCCTCCCGCACCCGCCCTCGCCAATCCCAACACCGCCTTCCTGGGCCTTGTGCCCAGGATCCATCGTTCAGCCGCTCAGACCTTTGCCAGGACGGTCGAGGTTTGAGCGGTCACCGGCATGGGCCCTCGCCACGAGGGCGAGGGAGGCGGGTTTGTTGCGGGCGGGGGAAAGGCCGGCCCGCATCTCGGAAGCTGAAAACGGCCCCCTCCGGCCCTTCGGGCCACCTTCCCGATCTTGACGCGGTGCCCAGTCTGGCCCCCTCCACCACTTCGTAGTCCCCGGTGCGCGGGGAGAGGGATCAGAGGGTTTCCATCTCCCCCGCCGTCGCCGTCCGCCGATGCGCCAACGCTTCGGCCACGTGCACCCGCTTGACCGACGCCGCGCCTTCCAGGTCGGCGATGGTGCGGGCCAGGCGCAGGGTGCGGGTCCAGCCGCGGGCGGAGAGGCGGCCGGCTTCGGCGGCGCGGGTCAGCAGGGTGCGGCCGGGCTCGTCGAGGGCGCAGATGCGCTCCAGCAGTTCGCCCTCGGCGCGGCCGTTCAAGACCTCGGGCGTTCCGGGCATGACGTCCTCGGCGCGCTGCGTCTGCAGCCGGCGAGCGGCCGCCACGCGGGCGGCGACCTCGGCCGAGCCTTCGCTGGAGGCCGGCAGGGCGAGGTCGGCGGCGGTGACGGCGGGCATGTCGACGGCCAGGTCGATGCGGTCCATCAGCGGACCCGACACCCGGCCCTGGTAGTCGCGCTGGCAGCGCGGAGCCTTGCCGCAGGCGCCGCGCCCGGCCCCGCCATGGCCGCAGCGACAGGGGTTCATGGCGGCCACCAGTTGCACCCTCGCCGGATAGCGGATGTGGGCGTTGGCGCGGGCGACCATCACCTCGCCGGTCTCCAGCGGCGCGCGCAGGCTGTCCAAGGCCTGGACGCCGAATTCGGGCAGTTCATCGAGGAACAGGACGCCGTTGTGAGCCAGCGACACCTCGCCCGGCTTGGCCTTCAGCCCGCCGCCGGTGAGGGCGGCCATGCTGGCGCTGTGGTGGGGGCTGCGGAAGGGGCGGGCGCGGGTGAGCGTGCCCCTGGCGATCAGCCCGGCCACCGAGTGGACCATCGAGGTCTCCAGCAACTCGCCCGAGGTCAGAGGCGGCAACAGGCCGGGCAGGCGCTGGGCCAGCATCGACTTGCCCGAGCCCGGCGGGCCGACGAACAGCAGGTTGTGGCCGCCGGCCGCGGCGATCTCCAGCGCCCGCTTGCCCTGTTCCTGGCCCTTCACGTCGCGAAGGTCTTTCGCCCGCTCGCCCTCGACCACCGGGCCGGGGGCGGGGGCGCTGAGGATCTGGCTGCCCCGGAAGTGGTTGATCAGCGCCACCAGCGAGCGCGGCGCCAGGATCCGCGTGCCGCCGGCCCAGGCGGCTTCCGGTCCGCAGGCCTCGGGGCAGATGAGGCCCAGGTCCATGGCCCCGGCCGCCATGGCCGCGGGCAGGGCGCCGGCGCAGGCGACGATGCGGCCGTCCAAAGACAGCTCGCCCATCGCCGCCCAGCCGTCGAGCGCGTCGGCCGGGATCACGCCCATGACGCCGAGCAGCGCCAGGGCGATCGGCAGGTCGAAGTGGGTGCCCTCCTTGGGCAGGTCGGCGGGGGCCAGGTTGGCGACGATGCGCTTGCCCGGCATCGACAGGCCGAGGCCGGCGAAAGCCCCGCGCACCCGCTCGCGGCTCTCGGCCACGGCCTTGTCGGCCAGACCCACCACGGCGAAGGCGACAACCCCGCCGGTCAGTTGCACCTCGACGTCGACGCGGCGCGCCTCGACGCCCTCGAACGCCACCGTGACGACCTTGGCCGCCATCCCGATCCCCCGGTTTTTGTCCTAGTTATCCACAAGTCCAGCATGCGGACCGGTTCGGAGCAAGAACAAAAATCGAACGTTTTGGGAAAGTGTGACGATTCAGTATACTAGCGCCACTTGTTCACGCAGAAGTTGATCGAATGGCTTCGATCCGATCCCAGAGGATCGCGGCGGCGTCGATTCCGCTGAACCGCTTCAACTGCTGCGCGCCGGTGGGCGAGGTGACGTTGATCTCGGTCAGGTACTCGCCGATCACGTCGATGCCGACGAACAGCAGGCCGCGCTTCTTCAGTTCCGGGCCGATGATGGCGCACAGCTCCTTGTCGCGGGCGGTCAGCTCGACGGCCTCGGCGCGGCCGCCGACGCGCAGGTTCGAGCGCACCTGGCCGGCGGCCGGCACGCGGTTGATCGCGCCCACCGGCTCGCCGTCGACCAGCAGCACGCGCTTGTCGCCCTTGCTGACGGCGGGAACGAACTTCTGGGCGATGACCTGCTCGCGGCCGATCATGGCGTGCAGTTCGAGCAGGGCGTCGAGATTGGGATCGTCCGCCAGCAGACGAGCCACGCCCGAGCCGCCGCCGCCGTAGAGGGGTTTCAGGACGATGTCGCCGTGACGGGCGCGGAAGTCGTAGATCGCCTCGTGGTCCGAGGTGATCAGGGTCGGCGGCTGCACGCCGGGGAAGTCGGTGACGAACAGCTTCTCGGGCGCGTTGCGCACTTCCGCGGGATTGTTCACCACCAGCGTGTGTGGGTGAACCTTTTCGAGAAAATGCGTGGCGGTGATGTAGGCCATGTCGAACGGCGGATCCTGGCGCATCAGCACCACGTCGACGTCGTCCTTCATGTCGAGCAGCACGGTCTCGCCCAGCTTGGCGTGCGCGCCCTTCTCGGCGAACACCTCCAGCGGCTGGGCGCGCGCGAACACCCGGCCGTCTTCGAGGGAGAGCTTGTCGGGCGTGTAGAACCACAGCTTATGGCCGCGGATCTTGGCCTCCATCATCATCAGGAAGGTGGTGTCGGTGTCGATGTTGATCCCCAGGACGGGATCCATCTGGACGGCGACGCGCAACGACATGGGGACTCCTGGGGCGTTTTGACTTGCGCGCACAGGTACACGGTTCCGGGGCGCTGGTGTCTAGTTAAGTCGAAGCGGCGCGATTGCGAGGGGGAAGGGCGGCGCTTCTCTCGCTTTCCCGTTTCCTCCTCCTGCCTTCCTCGACCTTGCGCCGAGGACCCATCGTCCAGCCGCTCAGATCGTGCAGGATTGTCGGAGATCTGAGCTGTCGCCGGCATGGGCCCTCGCCACGAGGGCGAGGGAGGCGAATTAGGGGGGCGATCAGTTCAAGCGCACCCGCTCCCGCGCGGCGCGGTCCCCAATTGCGGCCCCGACCCGTTGTGAAACCCGGCGGCGTCAGCTCTATGGTCTGCGCATGCGCTATCTCTTTAGATTTGGATTTGAGAGCCCGGACGAGTTTGTCGCCAATCGTGACGGCGGCTGGGATCATGAATCCAGCGAGGCTGTCTGGATCGATGCCCCCTCCGCTGACGCGGCGCTGGCCTGGGGGCAGGCGCTGGCTGAGGGCTTTGTCGAGAAGCTGTTCGAGCTGGCCAATGCCGAGGGCTACTCGTGGCAGGCCCAAGGGTTCGCCAGTTGGATCGAGAGCGAAGCGTCGGTGCTGGAGCGGGCGCGAACGTCGCCCGAGGTTTTCTCAACCGCCCACGGTCAGATGCCCGATCTAGCGGCGCTTGCCGCGTTGCGCTTGTCGTGAGCGAAGCAACGTCCGCTCACCACCCTTGGCCGCCGCGAACGACGACCGCTATTGTTGCGGCATGACACATGGAACCGGCGCCGGACACGTCAGCACGCATCCGGAAAATGAAAAGGTCGTTGTCGAGTACGACGAGGTGTTCGACGAGTACTCGGTCGAGACGCCGGGCGGGGCTTCGCGCCAACTGATCTACTTCTGCCCCTGGTGCGGTGAACGTCTACCGCTGTCCAAGCGGGATCAGTGGTTTGATGAGCTTGAGGCGCAGGGTCTCGATCCGCTGAAAGATCCAGTTCCAGAACCGTACAAAACTGCAGCTTGGCGACTGAGGCAGTAGTACCGCTTCTCACCCAATCCGCTCTTCGCGACGTCCGTTTTTCGACGCTCCGGGGCAGACTTTGGGAGGCGCTAATTCAACCGTAGCCGCACCCGCTCCCGCGCCGCCCTCTTTCAGTTCAGCCGCAGCCGCACGCGTTCGCGTGCGGCTCGGGCCGCGATCGTCGCCCCGCCGTCCAGGGTCTGCGCGCGCGACAGGGCTTGCAGCGCCCCGGCCAGGGCGCCCTGGCCTTCGCGGGCGGCGGCGACGTCGAGCCAGGGGTGGTGGTCGGTGGGGTCGAGCAGGGCGCGGCGCAGGGCCGAGCGCTCGGCGCGGGCCCAGTCGCGGGCCTGCTGGGCGCGGGCGAAGATGTTGTTCTGCAGGCGGATCAGCACGGCGCGGTCGGAGATCGGGGCCATCAGCTGGTCCAGGCGCGCGGCGACGTCGGGCATCAGGCCGGTGCGCAGGGCCCGGCGCGACAGCTCCGACGGCAGCACCACCCGGCCCTCGCTGAACGGATCCAGCGCCAGCGGACCCTCGTCGGTCTCGATGCGCAGCAGGAAGTGGCCGGGGAAATCGACGCCGAACACCTCCAGCCCGGCCTGGCGGGCGGCGTGGATGTAGAAGACGCCGAGCGCCACGGGCAGGCCCTTGCGGCGCCCGGCGATGGCGATGACGTCGGCGTTGTCGGGGTGGTCGTAGGTCAGGAGGTCGCCGGTCAGGCGCAGGTCGCCGGACATGGTCTCGGCGATCGCCTCCTCGGGCGACTCGCTTTGCAGCCGGGCCTTCAGGCGCTCGACCGACGAGCGGGCGAGATCGAGGGCCGGCTGCTCGTCGCGGTCGGGATCATCGTGCACGGCGCAGGCCAGGGCCGCCTCGAACAGCGGAAAGCCGTCGTCGTCGTGCTCGCCGGCGCGGGTGAGGATTTCCTCCGCTTCCTCGCGGATCATGCCCAGGCCCTCCCGTCGTCCGGCCAGGCGTCGGGCACGTGGCGAGGCGGGCGGCCGGGCGACAGGGCCATCAGGTCCAGGCGCACGGCCATGCCCTTCAGCCCGGCGCGCGAGGCCGCGGCCAGCGCGCCCGCCCGGCGCAGGCGCATCCGTTGTTCGAAGCTCACCGCTTCCAGCGCCGCCTCCAGGCTCGTCCGGCTCTTGACCTCGACAACGATCAAGACGCGTCCGCGTTGCGCGAGGATGTCGATCTCGCCCGCGCGAGTGGCCAGGCGGAAGCCGAGAATGCGGTAGCCCTTCAGCATCAGCCAGACGGCGGCGATCGCTTCGGCCCGGCGGCCGGAGCGGCGGGCGGCCGCGCCGCGTGCGCTGCGGATCTCGCGGAAGGGACCGGCCGTCATCCGGCCTCCTTCAGGGCCAGGGCCTGACGATAGAGGTCCTTGCGCGACAGGCCCAGCGCCTTGGCCACTTCCGAGGCGGCCTCGCCCAGGGGCAGGCGGCTCATAGCCTCGCGCAGGGCGGCCTCGGCGTCGTCGGCGCTGGCGGCCTTCTCCTCGCCGGGACCCACGAGAATGACGATCTCGCCCTTGGGGGCCTCGAAGCGGGGGTCGACGGCCAGCTCGCCCAGCGGGCCGCGCACGCAGGTCTCGTAGAGCTTGGTCAGTTCACGGCACACCGCGGCCGGACGATCGGCGCCGAACACGGCGGCCATGTCGGCCAGCGCGTCGTCCACCCGCGAGGCGCCCTCGAAGAAGATCAGGGTGGCGCGGACGTTGGCGAATTCCTCGAGGAAGGTCTTGCGCGCACCGCTCTTGGGCGGCGGGAAGCCGGCGAACAGGAAGCGGTCGGTCGGCAGGCCGGCCAGGGTGAGCGCCGCCAGGGCCGCCGAGGCGCCGGGGATCGGGAACACCGGATGGCCGGCCGCGATGGCCTCGCGGGCCAGGCGGTAGCCGGGGTCGGAGACCATCGGCGTGCCGGCGTCCGAGACCAGGGCCACGCGCTCGCCGGCCTCCAGCCGCTCCAGGATGGCCGGGATGGCGCGCTCGGCCACGTGCTCGTCGTGGCGCTCCAGCCTGGTCTTGATGGAATAGGCCGACAGCAGCTTGCCGGTGACGCGGGTGTCCTCGGCCAGCAGCAGGTCGCAGGCGGCCAGCACGTCGAGCGCCCGCAGGGTGATGTCGCGCAGGTTCCCGATCGGCGTGGCCACGAGATAGAGGCCGGGCGCGAGGGGGGCGTCGGACAGGACGGGCGGGGGAAGCAGACGGCTCAAGACGCGAAACTATCCTTGTGTGGGGCGCCGCCCCGGAGAAGGTGTCGCGAACAGTTATCAGGTCGCCAGCATGCCCGTAAGCCGGTCGAGCACGAGCCTGCCCTGACGCGTGGCGCGCAGACGATCAGGGTCATCGACCAGAAGGCCGGACTCGACCAGCGATTTCACCTTGGGCGTGTCCGCGCGCAGGTCGAGGGCGGCCATCTCGGCAAAGGCCACGCCGTCGTCGATGCGCAGGCCCAGCAGCAGGCGTTCCTCGGCGGCCTCGACGGCGGAAAGGTCCTCGCGCTCGAAGCCGGTCCCGTCGCGGGTCACGGCGGCGATGTAGTCGGCGATCTTCGCGCGGGCGGTGGTGGCGACCTTGCCGCTCTCCAGCGTGAGGCGTCCGTGGGCGCCGGGGCCGACGCCGACATAGTCGACGCCCCGCCAGTAGACGAGGTTGTGGCGCGAGCGGGCGGCCGCGCCCCGGGCGTGGTTCGACACCTCGTAGGCGTCGAAGCCGGCGGCCTCCAGCACCTCCTGCGTGGTCTCGAACAGCTGGGCGGCCAGGTCCTCGTCGGGCGGGACGATCCTGCCGCGTCCCACCGCGCGGTCGAAGGCGGTGCCGGCCTCGATGGTCAGCTGGTAGGGCGAGACGTGCTCGGGGCCGTAGGCCAGCATCTCTCCCAGCTCCTCGCGCCAGGCGGCGTCGGTCTGGCCGGGACGGGCGTAGATCAGATCAACCGACAGGCGCGGGAAGAGGCGCGCGGCCGTGGCGATGGCGCGCCTGGCCGAGCCGGCGTCGTGGTTGCGGCCCAAGAGCTTCAGCGAGGCGTCGTCCAGCGCCTGGACGCCCAGCGACAGCCGCGCGACGCCCGCCTCCGCCAGCGCCTCGAAGCGACCGGCCTCGGCGTCGGTGGGATTGGCCTCGAGGCTGATCTCCAGGTCGTCGGTGGGCGACCACAGCGTCTTGGCGGTCTCGATGACGCGGGCGACGGCGGCCGGGTCCATCAGCGAGGGCGTGCCGCCGCCGAAGAAGATCGACAGCAGGCGGCGGTCGCCCGTCAGGGCGCGCTGGGCGGTCATGTCGGCGACGATCGCGTCGGCCAGAGCCGCCTGCTCGTCGGTCCGCCCCCGGTCGCGCACGACGTTGAAGTCGCAATAGGGGCAGATGCGGGCGCAGTAGGGCCAGTGGACGTAGAGGCCTAGGGGAGGGAGGGCGGGCGTCATGCGGCCATCACCGAGGGGGCGAAATCCTCGTCCTTCGACAGGCTCAGGATGAGGATTTCTACTGCGGCCTCAGCACTAGCCCTCATCCTGAGCTTGTCGAAGGACGAGGGCGGGCCCGCGGCCTGTGCGACCTCACTCAAACAGCGCCGCCTTCAGCTTTTCGAAGGCCACGGCGCGGTGGCTCATGGCGTCCTTCTGGGCCGGCTCCATCTCGCCGAAGGTCTGGTCGTAGCCCGTCGGGATGAAGATCGGGTCGTAGCCGAAGCCCTTGTCGCCGCGCGGCGGGAACACCAGCGTCCCGTGCACCTCGCCCTGCACCACGACGGCCGGGCCGCCGTTGGGCCAGGCCACGGCCAGCGCGCAGGTGAACCAGGCGGCGAGGTCTTCCGAGCCGGTGGCCTCGATGCGCTCGGCCACCTTGTCCATGGCCTGGGCGAAGTCCTTGGTCGGGCCGGCCCAGCGGGCCGAATAGATGCCGGGCGCGCCGTCCAGGGCGGCGACCGACAGGCCCGAGTCGTCGGCCAGGCTGACCTCGCCCGACAGGTCGGCGGCGTGGCGGGCCTTGAGCAGGGCGTTGCCGACGAAGGTGCTCTCGGTCTCGTCCGGCTCGGGCAGGCCCAGGGCGCCGGCGGCCAGCACCTCGAAACGGCCGTCGAGCAGGGCGGCCAGTTCCTTGGCCTTGCCCGGATTGTGGGTGGCGGCGACGATCTTCTGGCCGTTGATCAGTTTCAGGGTCATCGCGCGGCTCCTCGACAAAAGACGGCCCGTTAGACCCCCGGCGGCCGGTCGCCGCAAGGCCCGATCATTGCGAAAGTTTAATATCGTTTATCGATAAGCGGCATTGTTCGCTGGCCGCCGATCGGCGATCCTGGCGTCATCGGAGAAAGGCTTCTCCGTCCCCCGCCTGGAACCGCCCTGATGACCTTGCCCCGCCTGTTCAGCCTGCTGGAAACCTCGGCCTTCCGCCTGGCGACCGTGGCGCTGATCGCGGGCCTGCCGATCTCGGCCGTGACGTTCCTCGCCCACTCGCTCTAGACTTCAATCCGGCGACCGCCGCGAGCGAGTCGCTAAAAAGGTTTTGGCGGGGACAAAGCCCATGCGCGCCTTGGGGCCGGGCTCGGTATCGAGCTTCCTGAAGATCATTCTCGACGTCAGCTACTACGTGCTGTGGATCTGGGTCAGCCTGCTGGCCCTGGTGACCATCCTGGTGCTGCTGCTGAGCTTCAACACCGACCTGCTGGCCTCGATCCTGCCCAGCGAGCTGGCCGAGCCCCTGGCCAAGAACGGTCCGGGATCGGCCGCGGCCCTGGGCGGCTGGGCGCTGATGTCGGGCGGCTGGATGGCCATCGTCGAGCGGCTGCGCAAGATCTTCGCCACCATGACCCTGGGCGACCCGTTCCATCCCGAGAACGTGCGCCGCCTGCGGGTGGTGGGCGGGATTCTCGCGGCCCTGGAGATCGGGCGCTACGTGTTCGCCGCCCTGACCCGGGTGCTGATCGACGGCGAGAAGCTGGTCGACGGCTCCTTCACCCTGAACGCCTGGTTCTCGGTACTGGTGGTGTTCGTCCTGGCCGAGGTTTTCCGCGAAGGCGCCCGCCTTCGTCGCGAAGCCGAACTGACCATCTGACCGCGGAGTTCTGCGTCCCCATGTCCATCCGCGTCAATCTCGACCGCGTGCTGCTGGAACGCCGCATGTCGCTGACCGAGCTGTCCGACCGTGTCGGGGTGACCATCGCCAACCTGTCGATCCTGAAGACCGGCAAGGCGCGGGCCATCCGCTTCTCGACCCTCGACGCCCTGTGCCGCGAGCTGAACTGCCAGCCGGGCGACCTGATGACCTTCGAGCACGGCCCGGGCGAGGGCCACGACGAGGACTGAGGCGCCCTTGCGGCGAGGGCGCCCGCGCCACACCTGCGGTCCATGCAAATCGTCTGTCCATCCTGCGGAGCGGCCAACCGCCTGCCGCAAGAGCGTGATCCCGCCGCCGGCAAGTGCGGTCGCTGCAAGAGCGCCCTGTTCACCGCAAGTCCGATCGAGGTCGACGCCGCCGGCCTCGACCGCCATCGCCGCCTGACGCAAGGCGCGGCCGTGCTGCTCGACGTCTGGGCCCCGTGGTGCGGCCCGTGCCGGGCCATGGCGCCCAACTACGCCGCCGCGGCGGGCAAGCTCGAACCGCGCGTGCGCCTGCTGAAGCTGAACTCCGAGGCCCATCCCGCGCCGGCCTCGGCTCTCGGCGTCAGCGGCATCCCGGCCCTGATCCTGTTCCGCGACAACGCGGTGGTCGCCCGCCAGGCCGGCCTGATGAGCGCGTCGCAGATCGTGGACTGGACGACCCGGGCGCTGGGTTAGAAAGCGCCCATCGAGAAGGAAATTCCCAACATGATCGAACGTATCGGCAAGGCGGCGCGGTGGAGCGACGCGGTGGTCTTCAACGGCGTGGTGTTCCTGTCGGGCCACGTCGCCGAGGAGACCGTGGGCGGCTCGGTGCTGGAGCAGACGCGCGAGGTGCTGGCCCAGATCGACGACACCCTGGCGCAGGCCGGATCCAGCAAGGCCCGCCTGCTCAGCGCGACCATCCACCTGGCCGACATCGGCCAGATCGACGCGATGAACGCGGCCTGGGACGCCTGGGTCGATCCGGAAAACCCGCCGGCCCGCACGACGGTCGAAGCGCGGCTGGCCAGCCCGGACTATGCGGTGGAGATCACGGTGGTGGCGGCGCGGTAGGGAGCTACCGACGCTTACTCGGTTACCCCTCTCTCTTTGAGAGAGGGAGGGGCCCACGCCGCAAGGCGTGGGAGGGTGAGAGGTAACAAACTCACCGAATGAAGCGCGGCGTTTCCAGCTTCGACGTCGGACGATTGGTCGCCATCTCGGATTTGCCTGCCAACGGTGAAACCCCTCACCCTCCCACCGCTTCGCGGCGGGCCCCTCCCTCTCCCTATGGAAGAGGGGGCAAGAGCGCTTCCCCTTACTTCCCGATCGCCGCGCGCTGGAATTCGAACAGTTCGCCGATGCCCTTTTCGGCCAGGCCGAACAGGGTGTCGAACTCGCCGCGGGTGAAGCCGCGCTTTTCGCCGGTGGCCTGGATCTCGACGATCTCGCCGCCGCCGGTCAGCACGAAGTTGCCGTCGGCCTCGGCGTTGCTGTCTTCCTCGTAGTCGAGGTCGAGCACCGGGGTGTCCTTGAACACGCCGCAGGAGATGGCGGCGACCTGGCCCAGGATCGGGTCGGCCTTCAGCACGCCCTCTTCCAGCAGGTAGTTGGTGGCCAGGCGCAGGGCGACCCAGGCGCCGGTGATGGCGGCGGTGCGGGTGCCGCCGTCGGCCTGGATGACGTCGCAGTCGAGGCTGATCTGGCGCTCGCCCAGGGCCTTGAGGTCCACGACGGCGCGCAGGGAGCGGCCGATCAGGCGCTGGATCTCCTGGGTGCGGCCGGTCTGCTTGCCGGCGGCGGCCTCGCGGCGGCCGCGGGTGTGGGTGGCGCGAGGCAGCATGCCGTACTCGGCGGTCACCCAGCCGGCGCCCTTGTTGCGCATCCAGCCGGGGACGTTCTCCTCGACCGTGGCGGTGACCATCACCTTGGTGTGGCCAAAACCGATCAGGCACGAGCCCTCGGCGTAACGGTTGACGCCGGTTTCCAGCGTGACGGCGCGCAGTTGGTCGGGGGCGCGTTCGGACGGACGCATGGGAAACTCCGGTCTGGTTGGCGGGGGCTAGTCGTGGTTGAAGGCGCCGCTTATCCTCCCCCCGGCGGGAACCTCCAAGTCCCCGCTCGATTTTTTCGCCCCTCAACCCTATCTCCAAGGGCCATGACACAGCTTTTTCCGGGACCGATCGCTCGGACGCCCGGCCTGACCGAGCTGGACGCCCGCGCCCGCGACATCTTTCGCCGGGTCGTAGAGGCCTATCTGGAGACCGGCGAGCCGGTGGGCTCGCGCACGCTGTCGCGCGGCGGCATCCAGCTGTCGCCGGCCTCGATCCGCAACACCATGCAGGACCTGGCGCAGCTCGGTTTGCTCGACAGCCCGCACACCAGCGCCGGGCGGATGCCGACGCACGCGGGCCTTAGGATGTTCGTCGACGGCTTTCTGGAGGTCGGCGACGTCGGCGAGGACGAGCGGCGCGAGATCGAAAGCCGCCTCTACGCCAAGGGCCGCACCTTCGAGGAGGCGCTGAACGAGGCTTCGGCCATCCTGTCGGGCCTGGCCGGCGGGGCGGGCATCGTCGTCACCCCGGTCCGCGAGGGCGGGGTCAAGCACGTGGAGTTCGTCTCGCTGGGCGGCGGCCAGACCCTGGCGGTGATGGTGTTCGAGGACGGCACGGTCGAGAACCGGCTGATGCGCGGCGGGGCGGGGCTGACGCCTTCGGCCTTCCAGGAGGCGTCGAACTTCCTCAACGCCCGTCTGCGCGGCCGCACCCTGACCGAGGCCAAGGACGAGATCCGCGCCGAGCTGGAGACGGCCCGCCGCCAGCTGGACGAGACCGCCGCGCGCCTGGTGGAGGACGGCCTGGCCGCCTGGGGCGGCGGGGAGGGGGCCGAGCGGGCCCTGATCGTCCGAGGCCGCGCCAACCTGCTGGCCGAGGGCGGCGCCCGCGAGGACCTGGAGCGCGTGCGCCAGCTGTTCGACGACCTGGAGCAGAAGGGCCAACTGATCGGCCTGCTCGACGACGTGCGCGACGCCGAGGGCGTGCGCATCTTCATCGGAGCCGAGACGCGACTCTTTTCGCTTTCGGGTTCCTCCGTGATCGCGGCGCCCTATATGACGGGGCGACAGAAGGTGCTGGGCGCGATCGGCGTGATCGGCCCCACGCGTTTGAACTATGCCCGGGTGATCCCGTTGGTGGACTATACCGCCCGCGTGCTCGGCCGGATGATCGATGGATGAGGACTGTTTGGATATGACCGACGAGCAAACGCCGGCCGAAGATGTCGCTTTCGAAGCCGAAGACCTGACCCAGGAAATCGAGGCCCTGAAGGCCGAGATCGCGGCCATGAAGGACCAGGCGCTGCGCTATGCGGCCGAGGCCGAGAACGTCAAGCGCCGCGCCGAGCGCGAGATGAACGACGCCCGCGCCTACGCCATCCAGAAGTTCGCCCGCGACCTGCTGGGCGCGGCCGACAACCTGTCGCGCGCCACCGCCGCCAGCCCGCGCGATTCGCAGGACGCGGCGGTGAAGAACTACATCGTCGGCGTCGAGATGACCGAGAAGGAGCTGCAGGCGGCCTTCGAGCGCAACGGCCTCAAGAAGGTCGACCCGACCAAGGGCGAGAAGTTCGATCCCCACCTGCATCAGGCGGTGATGGAGCAGCCTTCGGACGAGGTCGCCGCCGGCGGCGTCGTCGCCGTGCTGCAGGTCGGCTACGAACTGCTGGGCCGCCTCGTGCGCCCGGCCATGGTGGCCGTGGCCGCCAAGGGCTCGACCGGCCCGGCCCCGGCCGAACCGGCCGCCGCCGCGGCTAACCCCTATGCGGCTTCCGGCGAAGAGTCGGGCGGGTCGTTCGACACCAAGGCTTGATTATCCTGATCCTTCTCCCCTTGCGGGAGAAGGTGTCGGCGTAGCCGACGGATGAGGGGTCTCTCAGAAATCAAACGCCGCGACAGCTGCACAGCCGTCGCGGCGTTTTGCGTGAGTGCGACCCCTCACCCGACCTCCTTCGGAGGCCACCCTCTCCCGCAAGGGGAGAGGGAAAACCCTATGCCGCCGCCTTCTCCTTGCCCGCCCGGCTCCACAGCCGTTCGTGGATGTTGAAGGCCACGGTCTGGACCATCGGTTCGACGATCCCCACGGCCAGGGCCACGCGCCAGTCGCGGGTCAGGGCGTAGGCGACGGCGATGGCCACCGTCAGGTGCATGGTGGCGTAGGTGGCGGTCTTGAGGGCGAGGCGCATGGATGCGAGCTCTTATTGCGATTGATTATCAATATAAGGTATTGACGACGCCGTTCAAGAGCGGGTTTTCAACCATCCGCCCCCGTGATCCACAGCCCTGGCTTGCGCCAAAGGCCTTGCAGGCCCTTCCCAGTGGCCGCGTTTGCGCTAATGTCCGTGGTCCATTGACGGCGGGGCCGGGCGCTCGGGGGATTCTCTCGACGTTCATGCGCCCGCGTCCAGCCTGGACCGAGAAATGAAGCTTACCATCGAGCGGGCGGCGCTGCTGAAGGCGCTGGGTCACGTGCAGAGCGTCGTAGAGCGCCGCAACACCATCCCGATCCTGTCCAACATCCTGCTGTCGGCGGATGGCGACACGCTTTCCTTCTCGGCCACCGATCTCGACATGGAGATCATCGACGAGGGCCTGGCCCAGATCGACGTGCCCGGCCAGATCACCGCCCCGGCCCACACCCTGTACGAGATCGTCCGCAAGCTGCCCGACGGCTCGGACGTCTCGCTGAGCTTCAACGGCGACGACCCGCGCCTGGTCATCCAGACCGGCCGCTCGCGCTTCAACCTGCCGGTGCTGCCGGCCGGCGACTTCCCGGTGATGAGCAACGAGGGCCTGTCGGGCCGCATCGCCGTCGACGTCAACGAGCTGATGCGCCTGATCGACAAGACGCGCTTCGCGATCTCGACCGAAGAGACCCGCTACTATCTGAACGGCCTCTACCTGCACACGGTCAACGAGGGCGGCGAGACCAAGCTGCGCGCCGTGGCCACCGACGGCCACCGCCTGGCCCTGGCCGAGATGCCGGCTCCCGAGGGCTCGGCCGGCCTGCCCGGCGTGATCGTGCCGCGCAAGACCATCGCCGAGGCCCGCCGCCTGCTGGAAGACGCCGGCGAGTCGATCGACCTGCAGGTCTCGCCCCAGAAGGTCCGCTTCGAGTTCGGCCGCGCCGCCCTGACCTCCAAGGTCATCGACGGCTCGTTCCCCGACTACATGCGCGTGATCCCCAAGGACAACGCCAAGATCCTGACCCTGGACAACGACCTCTTCGCCAAGGCCGTCGACCGGGTGGCCACCATCTCGGCCGAGAAGAGTCGCTCGGTGAAGTTGGCCATCGAGCCGGGCCGCATCACCCTGACCGTCCGCAACATGGAAGCAGGCCAGGCCGTGGAAGAGGTCGAGGTCGATTACGACGGCGAGCCCTTCGAGATCGGCTTCAACGCCCGCTACCTGCTCGACGTCTGCGGCCAGATCGCCGGCCCGCAGGCCGAGTTCCGCTTCGCCGACCCGGCCTCGCCGACCCTGGTGGTCGACCCGGTCGATCCGGGCGTGAAGTACGTGCTGATGCCGCTGCGGGTCTGATCGCGCGGTTCTGAACTGGAACGGGCGCCCCAAGGGGCGCCCGTTTTGCTTTGAGGGATGTCCATCGTGATGAAATCCATGCTCGGCGCCTCGATCGCCGTCCTGATGCTGACCAGCGGGCCGGTGCTGGCCCAAGCCCAATCGGGGACCCAGCCCGTCGAGCGCCGCGAGATCGGCAATCAGATCCTCGAGAACGTGCCGGTCGCCGATCCTTCGATTCGCGAGGGCCTGGCGCGCTACCAGAACGCCCGCGGCGCGGCCTTCCAGGACTGGGCGGCCGATGGCGGTATGCTGATCGTCACGCGGTTCGGCAACACCAACCAAATCCACAAGGTCGCCGGCCCTGGCGCCGACCGCAGCCAGCTGACCTTCCACGACGAGCCGGTCAGCGGCGTCCATACCTTGCCGACGGGTGAAGTCCTGTTCTCCAAGGACACCGGCGGCGACGAGTGGTTCCAGCTGTTCGTCCGCGACGCCTCGGGTAAGGAAACTCAGCTGACCGAGCCCGGCACGCGCAACCAGTCGCCGGCCTGGTCGGGCGACGGCAAGGTGCTGGTCTGGAGCCGGGCGACCAAGGGCTCGGCCAATTACGACATCGTGCTGCGTGATCCCTCCGCCCCAGGCGGCCGCCGGGTGATCTTCCAGGGCGAGGGCCAGGTCTCGCCGCTCGACGTCTCGCCCGACGGCAGGACCGTGCTGCTGGGCCGCTATTTCTCGATCGGTCAGTCCAAGCGCTGGCTGCTCGACGTCGCCACCGGCAAGATCACCGAACTGAACCCGACCAAAGGCAAGGTTTCCTACGACGGCGGCGTCTTCACCCCCGGCGGCAAGTCGGTGCTGATGCTGTCGGACGAGGGTTCGGACTTCATGCGCCTGGTGGAGTTCGACCTGGCCACCGGCAAGAAGGCCCTGGTCTCGGGCGAGCGGCCCTGGGACGTCGAGGACTTCAAGCTGTCGGGCGACGGCCGGGTGCTGGCCTATGTGGTCAACGAGGACGGCTATTCGAAGCTGGTGGTGCAGGACTTCCGCACCCGCCGGGCCCTGCCGCAGCCGGAGCTTCCGGGCGGCGTCGTCTCGAACCTGGCCTTCTTAGCCGACGGCTCCAAGATCGGCTTCTCCCTGGCCACGCCCACCACCTCCAGCGACGCCTGGAGCCTGGACGTAGCGAGCGGTCAGGTGACGCGCTGGACGGCCTCGGAGCTGGGCGGCCTCGACCCCGCGGCCCTGGTCGCGCCCGAACTGGTGCGCTTCCCCTCGTTCGACAAGCGCTCGATCCCGGCCTTCGTCTACAAGCCCAAGCTGGCGGCGGGGAAGAAGGCCCCGGTGATCATCGACATCCACGGCGGTCCGGAAGGCCAGTCGCGGCCGGTGTTCAACGCCTTCCACCAGCACACGGTGGCGGAACTGGGCGCGGCGGTGATCGTCACCAATGTTCGCGGCTCGTCGGGCTACGGCAAGACCTATCTCGACCTCGACAACGCCGAGAAACGCGAGGACTCGGTCAAGGACATCGGCGCGCTGCTCGACTGGATCAAGACCCAGCCCGACCTGGATCCCAGCCGGGTCGTGGTCTACGGCCAGTCCTACGGCGGCTACATGTCGCTGGCGGTGATGACCCACTATTCCGACCGCCTGGCCGGCGGGGTCGAGCGCTATGGCATCAGCAACTTCGTCTCGTTTCTGAAGAACACCGAAGCCTATCGCCGGGACCTGCGCCGCGTCGAATACGGCGACGAGCGCGACCCCAAGATGCTGAAGGCCTTCGAGACCATCTCGCCGCTCAACAACGTCGGCAGGATCACCAAGCCGATGCTGGTCATGCAGGGCTGGAACGATCCGCGGGTGCCCAAGTCTGAGTCCGACCAGGTGGTCGAGAAGCTGCGCGAGAAGGGCGTTCCGACCTGGTACGTGCAGTTCAAGGACGAGGGCCACGGCTTCCTCAAGAAGGTCAACAACGACCGCCGCCGCGAGGTCGAGACCCAGTTCCTGGAGAAGGTGCTGGGGACCGGCGCGGGTCAGTGAGCCGGGGAGGTCCGGCGGGCCTGCTGCGAGAGGAGCGCTTCGACGACCTCTTCGACCGCATGCTGACCCTGTGGGAGGCGATCGACTTTTCCGGCTGCGCGACCTGGTTCGAGCGGTCGGAGGCGGTCGCGGCGGCCTTTTCGTCGCTGGAGGCGGCGGTGGACCTGGCGGTGATGAACTCGGCCGTGCACCGGGCGATCGCGGTCGATGCGCCGTTCGAGGCTCCGGTGCGCGACCTGGTCGATCGCGACGCTGCTCGGACGATCTTCGAGGTCGAGATGCGTCGCGTGCTGCTGGGGGCTGCGGGGGTGTGGCGGCTGGCCGAGGTGGAGGTCGCGCGGGGGTATTTCGGGTAGGGGGAACGGCTGCAACGGGCTCCCCAATTCTTCGTCATCCCGGCCGCAGCGAAGCGGAGAGCCGGGACCCAGGGGCCGGCGCAATGCGGTCGCCCCTGGGTCCCGGGTCTGCGGCCCGCTATGCGGCCCTCCGCCCGGGATGACGATATTGAATGTGCTGTGAAATCCGGTGGTGGAGTAGGGATTACCGCGCCCCTTGACGCCCGCCGCCGCCTCGCGCCACCGTCCGTTTCATAAGAAAACGGGAGAAGGCCGCCATGGCGAAGATCAGCTACATGACCGTCGGTTCGAACCGGCTGGAGGAGGCCAAGGCCTTCTACGACGCCCTGCTGGGCTCGATCGGCATGCGGCCCCTGTTCGAGCACCCGTCGGGCGGGCGGCTCTATCGCGGCAAGGGCGTGGGGATGTTCGGGGTGCTGGGTCCGTACGACGGCAATCCGGCCTGCATCGGCAACGGCATGATGGGCGGCTTCGACTTCGACACCCGCGAGGAGGTCGACGCCTTCCACGCCAAGGCCATCGAGCTGGGCGGCGCCTGCGAAGGCGCGCCGGGCGAGCGCATGCCCAAGGCCTATTTCGCTTATTTCCGGGATTTGGACGGCAACAAGCTGTGCGCCTACCGGCTGGGGGAGTAGGCCCCTAGAAACTCCCGTCATTCCCGCCCTTGTGGCGGGAACCCCTGTTTCCGTTCGCAAGTGAGGGGCAAGCGGCGTGCTGAGCACGCCGCCCCATCCGCACCTGCGGCTGACAGAGGGGTTCCCGCCACAAGGGCGGGAATGACGGGAAGAAATGGGGGCTGGCTCCCAGCGTGACGTCGCCCGCGACCTGCCTTAAGAGACGCCCATGGCGTCCGCCACCATCGCCCGCCTGCGGCTCACCGACTTCCGATCCTACGAGCGCGCCGATCTCTCGACCGGCGGGCGCAGCGTCTACCTGTTCGGCCCCAACGGCGCGGGCAAGACCAACCTGCTGGAAGCCGTCAGCCTGCTGTCGCCGGGCAAGGGCCTGCGCGGGTCGAGCCTGGCCGAGGTCGGGCGCCGGCAGCCGGGCGAGGCCGTGGGCCGGGCCTGGGCCGTCGCGGCCGAGATCGAAGAGGCCGATGGCGAGATCCTGAAGCTCGGCACCGGTACGGAAGCTGCCGGCGCCTCGCGCCGCATCGTCCGCATCGAGGGCGAGACCGTGCCGCCGGGCCGCCTGGCCGACCACGTGCGGCCGATGTGGCTGACCCCCGCCCAGGACCGCCTGTTCCTCGAGGCGGCTTCGGACCGCCGCAAGTTCTTCGACCGGCTGGTGTTCGCCGCCGAACCGGCCCACGCCAGCCACGCCAACGCCTACGACAAGGCCCAGCGCGAGCGCATGCGCCTGCTGACCGACGCCGCCGACGGCGGGGCGGGCGCCGATCCGGCCTGGCTGACGGTGCTGGAGGCGCGGCTGGCGCAGGCCGGCGCGCTGATGGTCCAGGCCCGGGCGCGGACCCTCACCGCGCTGCAGGCCGAGATCGACAGCCGCGGCGACCGACCCTTCCCGCAGGCCCGCCTGGCCCTCACCGGGGCCTGGGAGCAGATGGCCCTGGACGGCGCCGACGCGGCCGAGATCGAGGCCCAGCTGGTCCAGGCCCTGGCCGCCGCGCGGCCTCGCGACGGGGCCGCGGGAAGGGCGCTGACCGGCCCGCACCGGGGCGATCTGGCGGTGTTCCACGTCGACAAGGACCGTCCGGCCTCGGAATGCTCCACCGGCGAGCAAAAAGCGCTGATTTTGAACCTGGTTTTGGCCCAGGCGGCGAGACTTTCGCGTGCGGAATCCGCGCCGAATCCTATAGTGTTGCTCGACGAAGTCGCCGCGCATCTCGACCTCACCCGGCGAGCCGCTCTGGCCGACGAACTCACGGCGCTCAAGCTCCAGGCCTTCCTCACCGGCACGGACGAGTCGCTGTTCGACCATCTCAAGGGTCGGGCTCTGGGCGTTCGCGTCAGCGAGGCCGGTCTGACCCCCATTGAGTCTACGGCTCTGGAAGACGAATGACCGAGAATACCGAAGGCCAAGTCCCCGAAGTTCCCGAAGAAGCCGTCGCCGGCGAATATGGCGCGGACTCGATCAAGGTCCTCAAGGGCCTGGACGCGGTGCGCAAGCGCCCCGGCATGTACATCGGCGACACCGACGACGGTTCGGGCCTGCACCACATGGTCTACGAGGTGGTCGATAACGCCATCGACGAAGCCCTGGCCGGCCACGCCACCAAGGTCCAGGTGATCCTCAACGCCGACGGCTCGGTGACGGTCACCGACGACGGGCGCGGCATCCCCACCGACATCCACGAGGGCGAAGGCGTCTCGGCGGCCGAGGTCATCATGACCCAGCTGCACGCCGGCGGTAAGTTCGACCAGAACAGCTACAAGGTCTCGGGCGGCCTGCACGGCGTGGGCGTCTCGGTCGTCAACGCGCTGTCGGACTGGCTGGAGCTGCTGATCCACCGCAACGGCAAGGTCCACCAGATGCGCTTCGAGCGCGGCGACGCGGTGACCTCACTGAAGGAAACCGGCGTCTCGCCGGTGCGCGACGACGGCCCCAAGGCCGGCGAGGTGCTGACCGGCACCGAAGTGACCTTCTTCCCCTCGAAGGACACCTTCGCCTTCATCGATTTCGACCGGAAGACCCTGGAGCACCGCCTGCGCGAGCTGGCGTTCCTGAACTCGGGCGTCACCATCTGGTTCAAGGACAACCGCGACGCCGAGCCGTGGGTCGAGAAGCTGTTCTACGAGGGCGGCATCGAGGCCTTCGTGCGCCACCTCGACAAGGCCAAGACCCCGCTGCTCAAGGCCCCGATCATCGTCAAGGGCCGCAAGGACAAGGTCGAGGTCGACCTGGCCATGTGGTGGAACGACAGCTACCACGAGCACATGCTGTGCTTCACCAACAACATCCCCCAGCGGGATGGCGGCACGCACCTTTCGGCCTTCCGCGGCGCCCTGACCCGGGTGATCAGCAACTACGCCGAAAGCTCCGGCATCCTGAAGAAGGAGAAGGTCAACCTGGGCGGCGAAGACAGCCGCGAAGGCCTGACCTGCGTGCTGTCGGTCAAGGTTCCCGACCCCAAGTTCAGCTCGCAGACCAAGGACAAGCTGGTCTCGTCGGAAGTGCGCCCGGCCGTCGAAAACCTGGTGCAGGAAGGCCTCTCGACCTGGTTCGAGGAGCATCCGAACGAAGCCAAGGCCATCGTCTCCAAGATCGCCGAGGCGGCCGCGGCCCGTGAAGCCGCCCGCAAGGCGCGCGAACTGACCCGCCGCAAGAGCGCGCTCGACATCACCAGCCTGCCCGGCAAGCTGGCCGACTGCTCCGAGCGCGACCCGGCCAAGTCCGAAATCTTCATCGTCGAGGGCGACTCGGCCGGCGGCTCGGCCAAGCAGGCCCGCAACCGCGACAACCAGGCCGTCCTGCCCCTGCGCGGCAAGATCCTGAACGTCGAGCGGGCCCGCTTCGACAAGATGCTGTCGTCCGACCAGATCGGCACGCTGATCACGGCGCTGGGCGCCGGCATCGGCCGCGACGACTTCAACCCGGACAAGGTGCGCTACCACAAGATCGTGCTGATGACCGACGCCGACGTCGACGGCGCCCACATCCGCACGCTGCTGCTGACCTTCTTCTACCGGCAGATGCCGCAGCTGATCGAGCGCGGCTATATCTACATCGCCCAACCGCCGCTCTACAAAGCCGCCAAGGGCAAGTCCTCGCGCTACCTCAAGGACGACGCCGAAATGGACGCCTTCCTGGTGGACGAGGGCGTCGACGGGGCCGAGCTCGACCTGGTGTCGGGCGAGCGCCTGATCGGCCAGGACCTGCTGGCCCTGGTGCAGATGGCCCGCTCGGCCAAGGGCAATATCGACCGCCTGGCGACCCGCGCCCCGGCCTCGGCCATCGAGCAGGCGGCCCTGGCCGGCCTGCTGGGCGAGACGCCGGACGCCGCCGCCGCGGCCGCCCGCCTGAACCTCTACAACGAGGAGGGCGACGGTCCCTGGAGCGGCGAACGCGGCGACACCGGCTATGTCTTCAGCCGCGTGCGCCGGGGCGTCTCGGAGCGCATCGTGCTGGACGACGTGCTGCTGCACGCCGCCGACGCCCGCCGCCTGGCCGAACGCGCGGTCAAGCTGGCCGAGGTGTTCTCGGGCGTCGCCACCTTCCGCCGCAAGGACAAGTCGACCACTGTCCGTGGTCCGCTCGACCTGCTGCAGGCGGTTCTCGACGCCGGCCGCAAGGGCCTGACCATCCAGCGCTACAAGGGTCTGGGCGAGATGAACCCCGACCAGCTGTGGGAGACGACCCTCGACGTCGACGCCCGCACCCTGCTGCAGGTCAAGGTCAACCACGCCGACGACGCCGACGACATGTTCAGCCGCCTGATGGGCGACCTGGTCGAGCCGCGCCGCGAGTTCATCCAGGAAAACGCCCTGGACGCCGAAGTCGACGTCTGACGATGTCTCGGAGCCTCGTGGGCCAGACCCGCGAGGCTCCGGACGTCTTTCGGCCCGGTCCCTGAACGGCCGAGGTCACAGGTCGAAGGCGGCGACCAGTCCCAGGTGATCGGACATGTAGACCGTGCCGCCTTCGGTGATGAAGGGCTGGGCGGTGGTGGCGATCGTCTTGGCCTGATTGGCCAGGCTGATCCCGCACCACACGTAGTCGATGCGCTTGGCCGGCTGTTGGCTGGGGAAGCTGAAGCCGTCCTGGTCGCGCTGCAGTTGGGCCCAGAGATCGACGTAGCCCGCCGTCTTCAGCGCCGAAATGCAGTCCTCGTCCGGCGTGGCGTTGAGGTCGCCGACCAGGGCGAACAGCGGCGGGGCGTCCGCCTGGATCTGGGCGATGATGGTCTGGGAATCCTCGACGCGCGTCGGCCCGTCCAGGGCGTAGTGCGTGTTGTAGATCGTCACCTGCGATCCCTTCGCCGTGGTCGCCGTGGCGTACTGGGTCAGGCGCGTGTTGCCGTCCGTACCGTTGGGAATCGTGAAATGGCCATGGCCGCTCAGGGGCAGGCGGGACAGGATGCTGAGACCCTCCCACGAATTTTGCGGATAGGTCGCCGCGATGTCGGTCAGCACCGTCCAGGTCTCGCCGGACATGGCGGTCAGCAGGGCGGCGATCTGGTCGGCCATGCTGGCGGGCGAAGGCGGCGGCGTGACGTTTGGATACAGCGCGCTCTGATTGGCCCAGTATTGCGTCGCATAGGTGTTGAAGGGATTGAGCTGGCTGTAGCGCGTCTCGGTCAGGCAGGCGACGTCGGCGTCGGCCTCGTGGATCATCTTGGCGATGAAGCCCAGCCGGTCGAGCCAGCCGGGGTGATCGTCGTAATTGGCGGTGTTCAAGGCGATGAGCGTCAACATGGAACCCCCCGGGTTTTCGCATTCGGCATGAATGCAATCTCAAGTTGTCCATGTCACCCTCCTGGGTCAAGGCCTGTCGCCGGCTTGACCGGCGCGCGCGTTGCCGCCACCCTCGAAGTTGAGTTGACGGGGAGGCGGGCATGGCGTTGCATCTGGTCCTGGCGGCCCTGCTGGCGGGGCTGGCTCCCCAGGACGCGCAGGCGCCTGGCCCGCCGCCGCCTGCGGTCGAGGAGGTCGAGGTCTCGCCCCTGGGCGTAGATCCCTATCCGGCCTTCGTGCGGCGGGCCACGCCGCTGACGCCGTCGGGCAAGGTGATGAGCTGGGCCGCGCCGCTGTGCCCCTATGTCGCCGGCGGGCGCAGCAGCGAGAACCGCTACATCCACGACCGCATCAGCCAGGCGGCGCGCGGGGCAGGGGTGCGGATGGCCTCCAAGGGCTGCCAGCCCAACCTGACCGTGGTGCTGGCCGACGAGCCCGAGGCGCTGGTCCGCAGGGCGCGGGCGGCGGGCAAGTTCTGGGTGGACCGCGAGCGGCCGACGAGCTTCGAGCGCTACGCGACCACCGACCGCCCGGTGCGGGTGTGGACCAATTTCGCCGAGGTCGGGGTCATGCGCATGGCCCCCAGCGGCGGCGACCTCCTGCTCTACGCCACCGACAGCACCGGCTCGCGGGTGCGCACCTCGGTGGTCGGGTTGATCCAGGACCAGTTCGTGGTGGTGGATCGCCGCCAGATGACCGGCCGCAAGCTGGCGGGGCTGGCCGACTACGTCGCCCTGGCCGGTGTGGCCTCGGCCCGGACCGACCAGGACTATGCGGGCTTCAACACGGTGCTGAACCTGTTCGCCGAGGGCGGCCGGGTCGACGCCTCGCCGATGGACCGGGCCTATCTGCACGGCCTGCAGGCGGTGCGGCCGGACTCGCCCGGCGGCTCGCAGCTGGGCCAGGTGATCACGGCCATGCGCGAGGCGCGCGACAAGCCGTAGGGCTCTAGCCGGCCGGCGGGATGTCGGCCCTGGTCGGGCGGATCATCTCGAACAGCGCCGACGGCTCGACGGCGACATAGTCGCCGCGGCCGCCCCAGCGCAGGATCGGCTCGCCGGCGGGAGCGTCATACACGCCGTCCGGACGGATGAGGCGGCGGTCGATGTGCACGGCGACGACCTCGCCGAAGGTCATCCAGGTCTCGACCTCGTCGCCGTCGGCGTTCTTCAGCTTGAACGACTGGGTCAGGCGGCACTCGAAGTTCACCGGGCTTTCCAGCACGCGCGGGGCGGCGATCAGGCTGCTCGCGACCGGCGTCAGGCCGGCCAGTTCGAACTCGTCTTGGCCCGGCGCGGCGGGGGCCGAGGTGACGTTCATCGCCGCGGCCAGGTCGCGGGTGGCCAGGTTCCAGCAGAACACGCCGGTGGCCTGGATATTGGCCACGGTGTCCTTCCAGCCGGTGCTGGCGAAGCCGACGATCGGCGGTGTGTAGTTGAAGGCGTTGAAGAAGCTGTAGGGCGCCAGATTGCGGCGGCCGTCAGCGTCGACCGTCGAGATCCAGCCGATCGGGCGCGGGCCGACGATGGAATTGAACGGATCGTGGGCCAGGCCGTGGCCGTCGCGGGGCTGGTACTGGTGGGCGTCGGCGGCGGCCATGGGGGGGCTCCAAGAGAGGGTGTCGCCATATAGCCCCTCTCCCATGGGGAGAGGGAGGGGCCCGCGCCGCAGGCGTGGGAGGGTGAGGGGGTAAGGCGTCGGCCGCATCCTGGCTTGAACGACCGCGCCGGGTTTGGGGGAGGGGACCGCCGGCGGTGTAACCCCTCACCCTCCCAGGCTGGCGCCTGGGCCCCTCCCTCTCCCTCTGGGAGAGGTGTCCCGTGGGCTGGGAGGATCTTACGACCAGCCCCCGCCGAGCGCCTTGTAGATCGCCACCACGTCAGTGTTGACGCCCGTCTCCGCCACGGTGAGCGCGTCTTCCGCCCCCAGCAGCGTACGTTCCGCATCGAGCAGCACCAGGAAGTCGATGCCGCCTTCCTTGTACTGGATCCGCGCCAGCTCGGCGGCGCGGCGGGAGGCGGCGGCCTGGTCGGCGAGGCTGGCCAGGCGCGCCTGGCGCTGGCGGTAGGAAACGAGGGCCGTCTCCAGGTCCTCGATCGCGCTCAGCACGGCCTTGTCATAGGCCGCCAGGGCGGCGTCGTTGCGGGCCTCCGCCGCCTTCAGCCGCGCGTGGGCGCCGCCGAGGTCGAGGGCGGGCCAGCTGACCGACGGGGCCACCGACCAGGCCTGGCTGGCGCTGTTTCCGAAGCCGGAGGCCGTGCCGGTGAGGAAGCCGACGAAGCCGGTGACGCGGACGCGCGGGAAGAGGTCGGCCGTGGCCACCCCGACCTTCGCGGTCTGGGCCGCCAGCCGCCGCTCGGCCGCCTGCACGTCGGGCCGGCGGCGCAGGAAGGTCGAGGCGTCGCCGATCGGCAGGGCCGTGACCAGCGGGGCCGGATCCTGGGCGCGGGGCTTCAGCTGGACGTCGAGGGCGCCGGGCCGCTGGCCGGTCAGCACGGCCAGGCGGTAGTTGGCGCGGGTCTCGGCGGTGACCAGTTCGGGGATGGCGCTTTCGGTGGCCTTGAGGCGGGCCTCGGCGCTGGCGACGTCGATGGGACTGCCGGCCCCGGCCTCGAACCGCACGCGAGTCAGGCGCAGGGTCTCGCGCTGGGTCTCGAGGTTGCGGCGGGCGACGGCTAGCCGAGCCTGGGCGCCGCGCAGTTCCAGGTAGTTGCGGGCGACTTCGGCGGCGACGGTGACCTGGGCGTCGCGCAGGTCGGCCTGGGCCGCGCCGGCCTCGGCGCTGGCGGCCTGCACGCCCCGGCGCACGCGGCCGAAGAGATCGAGCTCCCAGGCGGCGTCGAAGCCGGCCTGGTAGGTGTCGCCATAGACGCGCTGGCCGTTCGAGGTCGGCTGCTGCTGGTCGGCGGCGGCGTAGGTCCCGCTGGCGGTGACGCGCGGGGCGGCGTCGAGGCGGGCGTCCTTGAACAGGGCGCGGGCCTCGTTCACCCGGGCCACGGCGATCTCGAGGTCGAGATTGGTCGATAGGGCCTGGGTCACCAGGGCGTCGAGCGTCGGGTCGCCGAACGCCTTCCACCACTGGGCCTCGGGGGCGGCGGCGGAGGCGACCGCGGGCGCGGCGTTCTGCAGGGCGATGGGGGCGACGACGGGGGCCTTGTAGTTGGGGCCGACGGCGCAGGCCGTGGCCAGCAGCGAGGCGCCGGCGATGAGGGCTGTACGGAAGAGGGTCATGGGAGCCTCGGGAGTCTCCCTTCCCCCTTGATGGGGGAAGGGTCGGGGATGGGGGTGTCTGGGCGGTTGGGGAAGGGGCGCTGGCCGACGCCGCGTTCACCCCCGCCCCTGGCCCCTCCCCCATCGAAGGGGGAGGGGAAGGTCGGTCAGTGGGCCTCCGCTTCCACGGCCGGCGCGGGCTGGCTCTTCACCAGCGAGCGCGAGCCGCTGAGACGGCGGATCACGTAGTAGAAGACCGGCGTCAGGATCAGGCCGAAGACGGTGACGCCCAGCATGCCGGAGAACACCGCCACGCCCATGGCCCGGCGCATCTCGGCCCCGGCCCCGTGCGACACCACCAGCGGCCAGACGCCCATGATGAAGGCGATCGAGGTCATCAGGATGGGACGCAGGCGCAGGCGGCAGGCTTCCAGCACCGCTTTCAGCGGCGTGTCGCCCTCGATCTCGCGTTCGCGGGCGAACTCGACGATCAGGATGGCGTTCTTGCACGCCAGCCCCACCAGCACGATCAGGCCGATCTGGGTGAAGATGTTGTTGTCGCCGCCGGTGACCAGCACGCCGGCCAGGGCCGACAGCAGGGTCATGGGCACGATCAGGATCACCACCAGCGGCAGGCTCCAGCTTTCGTACTGCGCGACCAGCACCAGGAAGGCCAGCAGTACGCACAGCGGGAAGATGTAGATCGCCGTGTTGCCGGCCAGGATCTGCTGGTAGGTCAGCTCGGTCCACTCGAAGCCCATGCCGGCCGGGAGTTCCTGCTTGGCCAGTTCCTCGAGGGCCTTCTGGGCCTGGCCGGTGGAGAAGCCCGGCGCGGGGCCGCCGTTGATCTCGGCGGTCAGCATGCCGTTGTAGTGCATCTCGCGGTCGGGACCGGTGGCCTCCTTGAAGCTGATGAACGAGCCCAGCGGGATCATCTGGCCCGCGCCGTTGCGGGTCTGCAGGCGCAGCATCTGCTCGGGTTGCAGGCGGAAGCTCTGGTCGGCCTGGACGTTGACCTCGTAGGTCCGCCCGAAGCGGTTGAAGTCGTTGACGTACAGCGAGCCCAGATAGACCTGCAGGGTCTCGAAGAGGTCGGTCAGCGACACGCCCTGGGCGCGGGCCTTTTCACGGTCGATGTCGGCCTGGATCTTGGGCACGCTCACCTGGTAGCTGGAGAAGACGCCGGCCAGGGCCGGATCCTTCTGCGCCTTGGCGATGATGTTCTGGGTGGCCTTGTAGAGCTCGTCCGAACCCAGGCCCGCCTTGTCGACGATCTGCATGCGGAAGCCGCCGATGGTGCCCAGCCCCTGCACGGACGGCGGCGGGAAGACCGCGATCTGGGCGTCGGGGATCGCGGCGAACTTCTGGTTCAGCTGGCCGACGATGGCGTTGGCCGACAGCTCCTTGCCGCGACGGTCCTTGAAGTCGCTGAGCGGGAAGAACACCGCGCCGGCGTTGGGGCTGTTGATGAAGCCGTTGGCCGACAGGCCGGGGAAGGCCACCGAGTGCTCGATGCCCGGGGTCTTCATGGCGATGTCGCCCATCTGCTTGATCACCGCCTCGGTGCGGTCCAGCGAGGCGGCGTCGGGCAGCTGCACGACGGCGACCACATAGGCCTTGTCCTGCTGCGGCACGAAGCCGGACGGGGTGCGGGCGAAGGCCAGGCCCGTCAGCAGCAAGAGGCCGCCATAGACGAACAGCGAGGCGGTCGAACGGCCCAGGGTCGCCTTGACGCCGCGGACGTAGCCGTTGGAGGCGCGGTGGAAGACCTTATTGAACGGCGTGAACAGCCAGCCGAGCGCCCGGTCGATCAGCTTCTGGAAGCGGTCCTTGGGCGCGTCGTGCGACTTCAGCAGCACGGCGGCCAGGGCCGGCGACAGGGTCAGGGAGTTGATCGCCGAGATGATCGTCGAGATGGCGATGGTCAGGGCGAACTGGCGGTAGAACTGGCCCGACAGGCCGGTGATGAAGGCCGTGGGGATGAAGACGGCGCACAGCACCAGGGCCACGGCGATGATCGGGCCGGTGACCTCGCTCATCGCCTTGCGGGTGGCCTCGGGCGGGGAGAGGCCGTTGGTGATGTGCCGCTCGACGTTCTCGACCACGACGATGGCGTCGTCGACGACGATGCCGATGGCCAGCACCAGGCCGAACAGGGTCAGGGCGTTGAGGCCAAAGCCCAGCAGCAGCATGATGGCGAAGGTGCCGATCAGCGACACCGGCACGGCCAGCAGCGGGATCACCGAGGCCCGCCAGCCTTGCAGGAAGATCACCACCACAATGACCACCAGGATGATGGCCTCGATCAGGGTGTGGACCACCGAGTCGATGCTCTCCTGCACGAAGGCGGTGGTGTCGTAGATGATCTCGTAGTCGACGCCTTCGGGGAAATCCTTCTTCAGCTCCTGCATGGTCTTCTTGACGTCGGCGGCCATCTGCAGGGCGTTGGAGCCGGGGCGCTGGAAGATCGGCACGGCCACGGCCGACTTGTTGTCGAGCAAGCTGCGCAGGGCGTAGTTGTTGGCGCCCAGCTCGACCCGGGCCACGTCGCCCAGGCGGGTGATCTGGCCGTCGGCGCCGGCGCGGATGATCACGTCGCGGAACTGCTCCTCGTCGGTCAGGCGCCCGGGGGCGTTGATCGACAGCTGGAACTCGGCGCCCGAATTGGGCGAGGGCGGCGCGCCCAGCTGGCCGGCGGCCACCTGGACGTTCTGCTCGCGCAGGGCCCGCACGACGTCGCCGGCGGTCATGCCCAGGGCCGCGACCTTCTCCGGATCCAGCCACACCCGCATGGAGTAGGCGCCGGCGCCGAAGATCTGCACGTCGCCCACGCCGTCGATGCGCTTCAGCCGGTCGCGCACGTTCAGCTGCGCGTAGTTGCTGAGATAGAGCATGTCGTAGCGGTTGTTGGGCGAGATCATGTGCACGACCAGGGTCAGGTCGGGCGAGGCCTTGTTGGTGGTCACGCCGATGCGCTGCACTTCCTGGGGCAGTTTCGGCAGGGCCTGGGCGACGCGGTTCTGCACCTGCACCTGGGCCTTATCCAGGTCGGTGCCGAGCGCGAAGGTCACGGTCAGGATCATGGCCCCGTCCGAGGCCGACTGGGACGACTGGTAGATCATCCCCTCGACGCCGTTGATGGCCTGTTCAAGGGGGGCTGCGACCGTCTCGCCGATCACCGACGGGTTGGCGCCGGGATAGGCCGCGCGCACGACGACCGTCGGCGGCACCACTTCGGGGTACTCGCTGATCGGCAGGTTGGGCAGGGCCACGAGCCCGGCGATGAAGATGACGATGGACAGAACGGCGGCGAACCGCGGCCTGCCGACGAAGAATTTTGCGAAGTTCATGGCGGGCGTCCGGAGAGGGGAGGGACGAGTTTGGAGACCCCCTCCCCCTTGATGGGGGATGGGCCTGGGGTGGGGGTGTCTGCGGCGGTGGGGCTGGCGCCTTATTCTGACGCGCTGTCACCCCCATCCCCGGCCCTTCCCCCATCGAGGGGGAAGGGAGGGAGATCAGTTCTGGCGGATCGGGCTCTCGACCGCGGCCACCTTCTGCGGACCGGCTTCCAGCTGGCCCAGATCGGCGGCCTCGGTCTTCACCGCCACCGGGGCGACGGCGTCGCCGGGCTTGACCTTCTGCAGGCCGCCGACGATCACCCGGTCGCCGGGCTTGAGGCCCTGGCGGATGACCCGCAGGTTGCCGGCCAGCGGGCCGATCTCGACCGGGCGGTACTGGGCCTTGTTGTCTGCCCCGACCACGATGACGTAGCGCTTGCCGAGATCCGTCGCGATCGCCCGGTCGGGGGCCAAGGCGACGGTCTGGGCGGCGGCGCTGACCAGGCGGATGCGGGCGAACAGGCCCGGCGTGAACCGGCCGTCGGCGTTGGCGAAGATCGCCCGGCCGCTGATCGTGCCGCTCTTGGCGTCCAGGGCGTTGTCGATGAAGGCCAGCTTGCCGACGTGCGGATAGCCGTCCTCGGTCATCAGGCCCATATAGACCGGGCTTTCCTTGCCGCGCTCGGCGGCGGCGTACTTCAGGAAGGTCTGCTCGTCGGCGCTGAAGGCCGCGTAGATCGGGGTGTCGGAGACCACGGTGGTCAGCATGTCGGCCTGGGTGACCAGGTTGCCGCGGGTGATCAGGGCCTTGGAGACCCGGCCGTCGATCGGCGAGGTCACGCGGGTCCATTCCAGGTTCAGGCGCGAGGTCTGCAAGGCGGCCTGGGCGGCGGCGAGATTGGCCTGGGCGGCCTTTTCTTCCGACGACAGCCGGTCGAATTCGCTGCGGGCCAGGGCGTTCTGGTCGATCAGCCGCTGGCCGCGCTCGCGGTTGACGACGGCGAGATCAAGCCCGGCCTTGGCGCGCGCCACCTCGGCCGAGGCGCGGGCGGCGTCGGCCTGGAACGGGCGCGGGTCGATCTCGAACAGCACCTGGCCCTTGCGGACATAGGCCCCTTCGGTGAAGCGGACGGTGTTCACATAGCCGCCGACCCGGGGGCGGATGTCGACGGTGTCGACCGCCTCGAGGCGGCCGGTGAAGTCGTCCCACTGGCGCAGCGACTTGAAGGCCACGTCGGCGACGGTGACCTGGACGGCGGGGGCGGGGCCTTGCTCGGGCTGGGCCTTGGCGCTGCAGGCGGCCAGGACCGCCATGGCGGCGAGGCCGGCGAAGGTGTTGATGGCGTGGCGCATCGGGGAACCTGTCTAACGAGACGCCCGGGGGAGCGGGCGGACGGGGAGGGGGTACGCTTGAACGGCTATTCCCAGGCCGGGCGGCGGGCCCGGCGGCTGGGCTTGGGCTGGGAGGCCGTCCGGCCGATCCAGCGCTTGAGGGTGCGGCCGTGTTCGGCGGCGGTGGTCAGCCAACCCATCACGGGAGCGGCCGGGGCGTCGGGGGCGGCTGTGATGTCGCTCGCGTTCGGCATGGCTTGCGCTCCGTTCCGGGGCTAAGAGGGAGGAAATGTCGCAGGGGCGGTTGCTTGAGGCTGGTTGCTTGACTTGGCGATGGCGGATAACGATCTAGAATGTGACGATACCGTTCGGTATCACTGACATCCGGAGAGATACTGACCGGTAACTCTCACGTCAAGGCGAGGTGCTGCGAAAATGGCTGCGAGAAAATCTGGGGAGGTCGGCTCGGGGGAGCTGGGAGCCGGGACGGCGTGCGCGCCGGACGGCCCGCCGGCGTCCAAGAGGCCCGCCCGCGACCGGATCTTCGAGACGGCTCGCGAGCTCTTCTACCAGCACGGCATCCGGGCCGTCGGCGTCGAGGCCATCGCGGCCGAGGCCGAGGCCACCAAGATGACGCTGTACCGGAACTTCCCCTCGAAGGACGAGCTGGTCGCCGAGGTCCTGCGCGAGCAGGAGCGCGAGTACTGGGCCTGGTGGGACGGCGTGACGGCCATGTGCTGCAGCGACCCGCGCGGCCAGCTGGAGGCGATCTTCGACGCCTTCGAGACCAAGGCCTGCGACACCAACATCCACGGCTGCCCGCTGTCGAACGCCGCCATCGAGCTGCACGAGGAAAACCACCCGGCCCAGCAGGTGTCGGTGAACTACAAGCGCTCGCTGCACGGCCGGCTGATCGACCTGTGCAGCCGCGCTGGCGCGCCCGACCACGAGCTGGCCGACTCCCTGATGCTGCTGATGGAGGGCTCCTACACCGCCCGCGTCACCCTCGGCGCCGACGGCCCCGCCCGCTCGGTCGCCCGCGCCGCGCGGAGTTTGATCCGGGTGCACCTGGGGGATCGGTAGGGGCAAAGGCCCCCTCCGGCCCTTCGGGCCACCTCCCCCAGAGGGGGAGGATCTAGAAGCGCCGAGCCAAGAAGATGCTCCCCCTCTGGGGGAGCTGTCGCGGAGCGACTGAGGGGGTCATTCCCGGATTTTCGCCGCCAGCCCCCGCGCCCCAGCCACCGCATCCGCCCAGGTCACCTCGAACCCGGCCTCGTCGCCATAGTACGGATCGGCCACCGCCTCGCCGGCCCGCCCCTCGACGTGATCCAGCAGCAGGCTCAGCCGCGCCCGGCTCCCGGCCGGCGCCAGCCGCTTCAAGTTCCGCAGATTGTCCAGGTCCAGCGCCACCACGTGGTCGAAGCGCTCGAAGTCGGCCGCCGTCACCTGCCGCGCGGCGTAATGGCCGATCTCCACCCCATGCCGCCGCGCCGTCGCCTGCGCCCGCCGATCCGGCGGATCGCCCGCATGCCAGCCGCCGGTCCCCGCCGAGTCCACGACGACGTCCAGCCCCAGCCGCTGCGCCTCCAGCCGAAACGCGGCCTCGGCCAGCGGCGAGCGACAGATGTTGCCCAGGCAGACGAACAGCACGGAAACGGTCATGCCGAACCGCTAGGCCAAAACCCGCCGCGCCGACAACTCTGATTTTTCAGGAGATCTTCAAGAAGAAGAAAATGGCGCGCCCGGAACGATTCGAACGTCCGACCCTCAGATTCGTAGTCTGATGCTCTATCCAGCTGAGCTACGGGCGCGCATTTTTCGGCAAGAGAGACTGGCGCACCCGACACGATTCGAACGTGTGACCTTTGCCTTCGGAGGGCAACGCTCTATCCAGCTGAGCTACGGGTGCATCCGCCTTGCGGAAGCGCGGTCTTAGCCGAAAGCCGCGCCTGCGCAAAGGGTTTTGGTCAGCCTTTCGCCAGATAGACGAAGCGCAGCACGAAGAGCGCGGCGAGGACCACCAGCAGCCAGTCGCCCTTGTGCAGCTTGCCCGTGGCGGCCTTGAGGATCGCGTAGCTGGTGATGCCGAACGCCAGGCCGTTGGCGATCGAGAAGGTCAGCGGGATGGTGATCACCGTCAGGAAGGCGGGGATGGCCACCGTCGGGTCGTTCCAGTCGACCTCGGCCAGCGAGCCGATCATCAGCGCCCCCACCAGCACCAGGGCCGGGGCCGTGGCGGCGGCCGGGATGGCCTGGACCAGCGGGGCGAAGAACAGGGTGATCAAAAAGAGGATCCCGACCACCACGGCCGTCAGGCCGGTGCGGCCGCCGGCGGTGACGCCCGAGGCGCTCTCGATGTAGCTGCACACCGTGCTGGTGCCGGCCGCGGCGCCGATCATGGTGGCGGCCGAGTCGGCGGTGAGGATGCGGTTGAGGCGCGGGATCGTGCCGTCGGGCTGGACGAGGCCGGCCTTCTTGGTGACCGCGACCAGGGTGCCGACGTTGTCGAAGAGATCGACGAACAGGAAGACGAAGATGATCTCGAGCAGGGCCACGCCCATGCCGCCGCGCAGGTGCAGGGCGGCGGGGATGTCCATCTTCAGGAAGGTGGCCGAGAGATCCGTCAGGCTGTAGGCGCCGGGCGTGAACTTCGACAGGCCCAGCAGCCAGCCGGCGATCGCCGCCAGCAGGATGCCGATCAGGATCGCGCCCTTCACCCGCCAGGCCTGCAGGGCGGCGATGACGACGAGGCCGATCAGGGCCAGGGCCGCGGTCGGAGTGGTGAGGTCGCCCAGGGCCACGGCCGTGGCCGGGTTGGCGACGATGACGCCGGCGTCCTTCAGGCCGATGAAGGCGATGAACAGACCGACGCCCGCCGCGACGGCGGAGAACAGCGGCCGGGGGATGGCGGCCACGATCATCTGGCGGATGCCGGCCACGGTCAGGATCAGGAAGGCGACGCCCGAGATGAAGACGCAGCCCAGCGCGGTCTCCCACGGCACGCCCATGCCCTTGACCACGGTGTAGGTGAAGTAGGCGTTGAGGCCCATGCCCGGCGCCAGGGCCAGCGGGTAGTTGGCGATCAGCCCCATCAGGATCGAGCCGAGGCCGGCGGCCAGGCAGGTGGCGGCGGCGACGGCGGCGACCGGCATGCCGGCCTCGCCCAGGATCGCCGGATTGACCACGACGATATAGGCCATGGTCATGAAGGTGGTCAGGCCGGCCAGCACCTCGGTGCGGACGTTGGTGCCCTGGGCCTTCAGGTGGAAGAGACGTTCGAGCATGGCTTAGCGGCTCCCGGCCGTGGGCAGGGCGCGCGCGTGGCGGTCCCAGTTCTTGACGAGGTCGCGGGCGACGACGCCCCCGACCAGGAATTCGGCTTCGAAGGCGGCCTTGGCCCCGTCGTCGTGCAGCACGCGCGGGAAGGTCGGCTCGCCCAGCGGCGGGCGGGTGTAGTTGCTGGCCGTGCGCAGCACCAGCACCCGGCGCCGGTCGATGCGGCCGCTGTCGGCATGGGCGTCGAGCACGTCGAGGATCCCCTGGTCTTCGCAGTCGCTCATGGTGAAGGTCCCCGCGCCGTCGGTCCAGAGCTTCACCCAGTCGCGCGCCCACTGGGTGCGCTGGGTTCCATGCCAGAAGCGCACCGTGCCCAGGGCGTCGCCCTGCAACACGAACGGCGGGCGGGCCGCGTTCGGCTCCTTCACATAGCCGGCGCGCAGTTTCACCAGGTCCGGATTGTCGGGCAGCTTGACGTCCCTGGTCAGGGCGTAGGCCCAGTCGACCAGGCCCTTGTCGAGCGTCCAGGCCATGGCGCTGGAGCCCTCGGCCTTGCCCTTCACGTTCGGGCGGTCGGCGTCGTTGGAATAGAGGCCGTAGGGCCAGTCGGCCGGGATCTCGCGGTCGTCGACCTCGTAGATCGGGTCGGCGTCGACGACGTAGCGGGCCCAGGCGGCGCTGCCCACCGAGGCCGAGGCCGGATCGACGCCGGCGATGCCGCTGACGATCCAGTAGGCGTGGGAGAGGTCGAACTGGTCCGACAGGATCAGGGCCGCGACGCTTTCACGGGTGCGGCCGCGCATGTCGCTGACGATGGCCAGCACGCCGTCGTCGGAATAGCGGGCGACGTGGCGGATACCCGGCACCTTGATCTCGCGCTTCAGGGGCCAGCCCTCGACCCAGGGCTGGAACTCGCCGGCGACGTCGCCCGTATCGGCCCCGATCTCGAAGGTGGTGACGACCACGACCTTGATCGGGATCGGCTTGGTCGCCGCCAGGGCCAGCCCTGGCGCGCACACGCCCAGGAGGATCGCGCCCAAAATGGTCGCCAAGGCGACCAATGTTCTTAGAATCCAAGCCCTCATGCCTGCCCCGCTTACTTGAAACGGCGCGAAAGTCGTCGGAAGAGGCGGGCGATGCAACAGGCTGGACGTCGGCCCTTCCGGCGTCGGCGCGCGCGAGGCTAGGGTGCCGCCGAATCGACCATCGGAAGCCTTGCCCCATGCGTATCGTCTCGACCGCCCTCGCCTGCGTTCTGCTGCTGACGCCGATCGGCGCGCCGATTGCCGCGAACGCCGCCGAGCGCCTGGACGCCGCGCCGCGCACGGCCGTGGTCAGCGCCTTCCCGCCGGAGATGGCGGCGCTGGAGGCGGCGACCGCCGACAGGCAGGAATTCGTCGCGGCCGGTACGCGCTACGTGACCGGCAAGCTGGAGGGCAAGCCGGTGGTGCTGTTCCTGTCGGGGATCAGCATGGTCAATGCGGCCATGACCACCCAAGCGGCCCTCGATCGCTTCCATGTCGTCCGCATCGTGTTCTCCGGCGTGGCCGGCGGGGCGGATCCGGCGCTGGAGGTCGGCGACGTGGTGGCGCCGGAGACCTGGACCCAGACCTCCGAGATGGCCTATGCCCGCGAAGTCCCGGGCGGCTTCGCGCCCACGCCGGGCCTGGTCAGCGACCTGCCCAATTTCGGCATGATGCATCCGCGCGCCGTGACCGTGAACCAGGACCCGGCCAAGGCCGAGGACAAGCTGTCCTTCACCGCCGATCCGGCCCTGATCGCCTTGGCGCGCAAGTCTGTCGAGGGCCTGGCGCTGAAGCGCTGCGCCGCCGACCAGTGCCTGACCAAGCCGCCCAAGGTGGTGGTCGGCGGGGCCGGCGGCTCGGGCCCGGTGTTCGTCGACAACGCCGCCTTCCGGGACTACGCCCACAAGACCTTCGGCGCCCGGGTGCTCGACATGGAAAGCGCCGCCGTGGCCCAGGTGGCCTATGTGAACAAGACCCCGTTCATCGCCTTCCGCAGCCTGTCGGACCTGGCCGGCGGCGACCCGGCGACGAACCAGTTCCCGGTGTTCCTGCGGCTGGCGGCGGACAATTCCGCGACGGTGGTGCGGGCGTTCGTCAGGGCGCTGCCGTAGAAAGCAGACCTCTCCCAACCAAATTCAACCTCTCCCAGAGGGAGAGGGAGGGGCCCAGGCGATAGCCTGGGAGGGTGAGGGGTTTCGGACTTTCCGGACAGGGCAGGGATTGAGGGTGGTGGGACCGCCAACAGTGTACCCCCTCACCCTCCCACGCCTTCGGCGCGGGCCCCTCCCTCTCCCCATGGGAGAGGTTTTCCTTGGGCGGCCTCCGCCTCTTACGTCTTCAGCGGATCCTTGGCGTTCGGATCGCCGTAGGTCAGCGACACGAACACGTCCTCCAGGTCCGGATCTTCCGTCGCGATGTCCTTGATCGACACACCCGCCCCGCGCACGGCGGCCAGCACGTGCTCGACGCTCGACTGGCCGGTGCGGTAGCTGACCGAGAAGGCCCCGCCGGCGCGGCCCTTGGTGTCGAAGCCTTCCAGCGCCGGGGGCGTCGCCAGCGGGCTCTCGGGCGTCACCACCACGTTGCGGATGTCCATGCGGCCCAGCAGCGTCGGGGTCGGCTCGCAGACCACCACCTCGCCGCGGTTGACGATGGCGATCTGGTCGCAAAGCTCCTGAGCCTCTTCCAGATAGTGAGTGGTCAGCACGATGGTCACGCCCAGCTCGTGCAGACCCTTCACATATTCCCACAGCTGGCGGCGCAGCTCGACGTCGACGCCGGCGGTCGGCTCGTCGAGGATCAGCACCGGCGGCTGGTGGACCATGGCTTTGGCCACCATCAGCCGGCGCTTCATGCCGCCCGACAGCTGGCGGACATAGGCGTTGGCCTTGTCGCCCAGGCCCAGGGCGTTCAGCAGCTCGTCGGTGCGGCGCTCGTTCTTGGGCACGCCGTAATAGCCGGCCTGCACCTCCAGCGACTCGCGCGGGGTGAAGAAGACGTCGGCGGCCAGTTCCTGCGGCACCACGCCGATGGCGGCGCGGGCGTCGCGCGGGCGCTCGTCGATGTCGCGGCCCCAGATCCGCACCGTGCCCGACGACTTGCGGGTCAGGCCGGCCAGGATGTTGATGAAGGTCGACTTTCCAGCCCCGTTCGGACCCAGCAGCCCGAAGATCGAGCCGCGCGGCACCTTCAGGTCGATGCCGTTCAGCGCCCGCTTCTCCGGCGCGGTCTTGGTGGCGGGATAGGTCTTGAACAGGCCCTCGGCTTCGATCGCGTAGGCAGGCAGGTCCATGAAGCGTCCAATCAAGGCCCGTCGCGGGGCCGAAGGCTTTGAAAACGAAGGCGCGGCGCCTTGCCCGAATTGACGCGGCGCCGACGCGTCGCATAGGTATGCCTCGTTCGCCGCCTAGCCAAGGCCGCGCTCAGAATTCGAAGGTTAGTTCCCATGGCCAAGGCCAAGTCCGAAGCTCCGACCGCCCCCACGGGCATGGACGTCGCTGTCACCGCCGGCCCGGCCCCGGAAATCGTCCACGTCCATTCGCACCGCATCGCCTGCGACGGCGTCGGCGGGGCGCTGGGCCACCCGCGCGTGTGGCTGGAAATGGGCGCGGCCGGTTCGGTCGACTGCCCCTATTGCGACCGCCGCTTCATCGCCGCCTCGCACGCCGGCCACGACGAGGACGAGCAGCTCGCCCCCGGCGTCTACGAAGGCCCCGGCGGTCACTGAGTTGGACGACTCCAGCCTCTCCGGCCCGCGCGCCGAGACCCTCGCCCAGGCCTGGGAAGCGGCCGAATGGCCGCACGACCCGCCGGTCCTGCGCGCCATCGCCATGCCGTCGGACACCAATCCCGAAGGCGACATCTTCGGCGGCTGGCTGCTGTCGCAGATGGACCTCGCGGCGGCCTCGATCGCCTTCCACCGCGCCGCCGGCCGCTGCGCCACCATCGCCGTCGACGGCATGGTGTTCATCAGCCCGGTGTTCGTCGGCGACGAGGTCAGCCTGTTCGCCCGCATCGTCCACACGGGCCGCACCTCGCTGAAGGTCGAGGTCGAAGCCTGGCGCCGCCGCCGCGACGGCGAAAAGGCCCACAAGGTGACCCAGGGCGTGTTCACGTTCGTGGCCATCGGCGAAGACCGCAAGCCGCGGCCTTTGCCTTAGACTGGTCGAAAGATGCTCCCCCTCTGGGGGAGCTGTCGCGTAGCGACTGAG